>JAEOTD010000135.1 GCA_016839995.1 Candidatus Hermodarchaeota archaeon | reverse complement strand
TGGAAGAGGGAATCCGAATGCCTACTAGCCTTAATGCCTTCAATGAGCGCACCGAAACTGCGCCACCACAGGGTTTCTTCCGAGGAAATTTCGCCTTGTCAATCAGAAGGGTTTGCAGGCCTGCTTTTGCGCAATTATATGCAGCCATAGAACCAGCTGGACCAGCACCAATGACAATTACGTCATAATCCATCCTGAGGAACACCTGGGTATTGAATCAGCTAATATGTGATTTATTCCTCAAATGCTTTCATCTAATACTGGTGGGCAAGTTTGGTATTTTTCTTCCCGTCTTTGAAATTCTACGTCTTCAAGGGTGGAAGGACATTCGCATAGCCGTTCATGACTTCGAGCCCTTGTTGATTCGTGACAGTGAAACTGAGTCGGAGGAGATTATTTTCGGGGATTTTTTCAGTCACTTCGACTTTTGCGGTGATTTCATCACCTGGAAACACGGGTGCAGTGAAATTAACTTTCATGTTATAGGCTAGTGTGCCTAATCCGGGCAATTGCATTCCAATTACTCGAGCAACCAAAGCTCCACCCACGGGACCATGAGCAATGCGTCGTCCGAATATGGTCGTAGCGGCATATTTGTCATCCATGTGTAAGGGATTATAATCCCCAGACATTTTCGCATACCATTCAATATGGTCATCTGTGACCTTCATTGACCCCTCGGCTTTGTCACCAATTCGGATTTCATCTAAGCTTTTTCCCAAGACAAATTGTGGTTTGGCTTCTCTGGTTGGCTTTGCAGTGGTAGGTGGTTCCCCTGTTGCCTCTTTTAGTATTTGCGGGGTGAACCGAAATATTCGAGCAAATTTCAGGAGTAAGTCCATATCATCAGTATCAATGGAAACTTTCTTCGCCATCAGTGCTTGCATGGCATCCATTTGCCCAAGGAGGATATTGCGCCAAGTGGCTGAATCAGTGGTTAGGGTCATTGTAGGTTTTTTGAGTTCTTTCTGTTGAATAGTGCATTTTTGTGCTTTTATTGAGAGGAGCCACGGAGCTTCATCAGTAAACAGAAACTGGATCTTTGCGGAAACACCTTCGGCGCGATCTGGACGGAAGCCGTTTGGAATAGCTGACATGAGCGTATCAAATGGAAATGCATCCAAATCGAGTAAGGCTTCTTCTTGAGCTTTGCTTCGTTTTTGCTCAATGTACACTTCACGTTGAATTAGGAATCGCATTATTTCCGAAGTGCCTCCACCGATGGTTCCCAATCGGGCATCCCGATAATATTGTTCCAACGGGAAAAAGTCCTTGACATATCCAGCTCCACCACAGATTTGGATGGCGAGGTCACAGACCTCAACAGCGGCTTCTGTCGCATGAAGCTTGGCCATCGTTGCTTCTTTAGTGCAAGGAATTCCTTGGTCCACCATTCGACCTGCTGACACGGTTAAAAGCCGTGCGGCGCGCATTTTTAATGCCATATCGGCTATTTTGAACGAAACTCCCTCAAATCGAGAGATTGGTTTGTCGAATTGGATACGCTGTTGAGAATAATCTACAGCAATTTCAAAGGGTGTTCGCATACATCCGAGTGCTTCGGCGGCAATGCCGACCCGTTCGGAATCTAATTCATCCATAAGAATAAGAAAACCCTGATTGAGTTTTCCAAGAAGGTTGTCTTTTGGTATCTTTATGTTTTCAAATGTGATATGAGAGACAAAAACGCCATTTCGACCCATAAGGGCGAAATCTCGCTCTACGGAGAATCCCTTCCATTTTGTTTCAACGATGAAAGCAGACATACCACTTTTACTATCAACAGTTGGATCCGTAATGGCAAATACAATGATTTGGTCAGCAATACTGCCATTGGAAATATACCGTTTTTCCCCATTTAGAATCCAGCACTGACCCTTTTCACTCCATTCCGCTTTAGTTTCCATTCCAGCTGTGTCACTACCCACCGCAGGTTCTGTAATTGCGAGTGCTCCGATTTTTTCCCCCTTCGCTAGCGGAAGGAGGTATTTTTGTTTTTGTTCTTCGGTTCCAAATCGCAAAATTGGAATTGCACTGAGTGTGCAACTGGCACCAAACATCATTGTGGCTGAAGGAGACACCGCTGATATTTCTTCGCCCGCGATGAGTTGGTACATAAACGGTTTATTGGATCCTCCATATTCTTCGGGAATCAATAACCCGGATAACCCCGCATCAGCAAGTTTCTTGAAAAATAAGCGATAATCGAAGTTTCTTTCTTCGATTTGATTGCGCATGGGCTGGATTTCGAGTTCAACAAATTCTCGAGCCTGCTTGCGGAATGCCAATTCATCAGCGGTGTAAAGGAGTTCATCATCGTTGAATAGGGTCATGGAAGAGGCAACCTCCAATATTGTTAAACAGGGATTGGGTAACCTTTAGGATTAATCTTGTTCTACAATTACCGTTCAAGTGATAGGAATAAGAACAAGGAAAACATGGAACAGGTTTGATTTCTGAATATATGAGTTAGGCGTAGAAGACGTGGTTTTATGCGATTCTTTGGACATCTAATTAAAGGCGAAATAACCTCACCCCAAGAAGGATCCGTTCGCAGTTTCCCGGATATGAATAAAGCGATTGGTGATCCACGTATTTTTTTTGCTATGGCCTTAGAAGGAGAGAGATCATTAAATCGGTTTGTTGCACGTTATTTTTCTGGGAGATTACCGGAAAAAAGTCCAGAGATTCGACTGCTCAAAGATTACATTCGTGTCCACGGATTCCCCAAGGCAACAAAGGATGAAATCAGTGAAGTGCTTTTTGCAGAATATGCTCTTGGTGGGGTAAGGGAGACGACTATTGCGTGTGAAGAAGCGGTCCGTATCCGTCATATGATGCATCGTGAATTGTTTGAAAAAGGTGAAGGACTGACTTTGCAGCAGCGCATGGAAAGCCTTCCTCCTTTAGGCGAATTCATGTGGAAACATTACGATGCGTTTAAGACTATTGCAATCGCGGAGGGCACCCCGGTCAAGCTTTTCGATTGGCAAACAACCAAGGCTTTCAAAACCCTTTGCCAAGAGAAAGCCGAGTTTATCACCGATAGGTTGGGACCAAAAGAAATTCCTTGTTCGGTCGACGATGAGAGAACTGTGTTAACGCGATACCCCTTCGGTGCGGTCGGAATCTTTCCTCCATATAATGCAGCCCTTGGTTTAGGATTTACCGCAATTCTTAGTTCATATTATGCAGGAAATGCAAATGTAACAAGAACTCCTGCTCGCATGCCTCTCACAAACATGGAACTCGCTTATGTTCTCAGAGATGCAATGGAGTCATTGGATTATCCAACCAGTGCATTTCAGGCCGTTATTGGACCTGCAAGACCAATTGCTCATTACATGGTAAATGATGCCCCACTTAACGCAATGGTATATTATGGTGATTCAGTAATTGGTTTGGAATTAATGGCTCAGGCAATTAAACGCGGGATGCATTTTGTGCCAGAACTTGCTGGTAGTGGTGCCAGTCTGGTTTGGAAAGATGTAGATATTGAAAAAACTGCAGCTTTTGTTTCACATGCCCGATTCTTTGGTTCGGGGCAAATTTGCCTAGCTGCGAAGCGATTGTTCCTGCACGATGCAATTTATGATGAGTTCATTGAAGCCTTAGTGGAACAAAGCGAAACGCTACAAGTAGGATTTCCTGAGAACCCTGATACTGATTTGCCGATCATGGGAAGCCGGGCATTATACCAAATAATTGACATGACCACTGAAGCGCTTAAAAAAGGAGCACAACTGGAATGCGGAGGGTACCGTATTAATGTCCATGGAGAGCGTGATGATGCAGGGCTCTTTTACAAACCCACAGTACTTCGAGACGTACCCCTTGATTGTAAAATGTGGTACCAAGAAACCTTTGGCCCCGTCTTGCCCATAATGAAAATTCGTTCCTTTGATCAAGCCATTACACAAGCGAATAAGACTCCTTACGGAATTCGAACCTCGGTATATAGTGAGGATCCAACAATCTGGCAACGATTTTTTGATGAAATTGAAGCCCCTGGAGTAGCCATCAATACCGATCATCTCCATTTTGATACGTTTTATCCCCACTTAGGAGGACTCAAAATGAGCGGTGTATTTGGTGGAAAATATTTCTACGAAGCGTTGAGCTATTTGAAATACCGCCATTTTCCTGCTTGAACTTCAGTTCTGATGGAATGTGAAAGGCTTTTAACCTACTTTGTTCTGCAGGGGCTTAGTGCTATTAGGTGCTGGATTAGCATGTTTGACGAAGAGCTTACGAACTTAATGATTCCTGGACCTGTGCCAGTTCATCCACGAGTCTACCGAGCTATGTCTCGGGTATTATATGGTCACCGAACCCCAGAGTACCAGAACACATACAAAGAAACTGTAGCATTGCTTCAACGCCTGTTACAAACAGAGCAAGACGTTTTGATCTTTGCAGGTTCTGGAACAGCGGCTATGGAGGCAGCAATCGCGAATACTTTGGAGCCAGGAGAAAAAGTCCTGAACATAGTGAATGGAAAGTTTAGTGAGCGATGGAGTGAACTCACAACGGCTTTTGGTGGAATACCCGTTATTCAGGAGTATACGTATGGAGAAGCTGTGAACCCTGAGCGGGTTCGTGAAGCCCTTGCCTCTGATGCTTCAATTCGTATCGTAACACTTTGTCACAATGAAACATCCACCGGGGTTTTGAATCCTGCAAAGGAAATTGGACAGATTGTTCGTGACTATGACCGACTTCTACTTGTTGATGGCATTACATCAGTGGGTGGAGATTACGTCTTTCCTGACAAGTGGAATTTTGATATGTTAGTTACTGGAAGCCAGAAATGTCTGGGGGTTCCTCCCGGACTTGGTGCGATTTGGGTGGGTTCTCGTGCTTGGAAACAGATTGAAGCCCGGAAACAACCAAGCCCAACCTTCTATCTTAACTTATTGAAGGCTAAGAAACGCTATGACGGCTTCGGAGACTCCCCATTTACATCTGCTGTCAGCCTAATGTATGGTCTTCACGAATCCTTGACAATCATGTTTGAGGAAGGCTTTGAGAATCGAATCGAACGACACCACCGACTGGGTCGAATCTCCCGTGCTGGGTACCTGGGTATGGGACTGGACCTATTAGCTGATCCTGCCCATTATTCAAACACGGTTACAGCCGTCAAATACCCCTCCGGAATAACTGATAAAGAATTTCGAAAACAAGTACGAAATCTCGGCATTTTAATCGCCGGTGGGCAAGGTCCGGTTAAAGGTAAGATTTGGCGTACAAATCACATGAATATCTGCACTGAACGGGATGTTCTTGCGACGTTATCTATCATTGAAATCGTCCTGAAACGTATGGGATTCGAATTCCCTCTTGGTTCAGGTATACTAGCAGCGCAAGAACAGGTACTCAAAGAAAAAATCTGAATTCCTGGATTTTTTGACACGTCATCCTTATAGAGGGTGAGGTGAATCAAATAACGTCGCAGAAGAAAGAAGAATTGAAACACTACGTGAAGAGCCGTTTAAAAAAGTACGTGATTAAAGATGACCCCAAAAGAAAGTAAACCCAAGTCTCCTCCTGCAACAACAGAAGAAGGAAATGCCGCTCAGTGTGCCACACCATTTGAGATCTCCTCCAAGTTACAAACCGCCTTGCAGGTTCGATTTAAACTCACAGAGTCTCAAATTCGGGTGTATACCGCATTATTAATTATGGGCCAACTAACGGCTGATGGTATTAGCAATTATTCTGGAGTCCCAATGGTCAAGGTAAGAAGTACTCTTGAAACCCTTGAGAAGAAGCAGCTCATTAAACCCCTACCAGGTGTTGTGACTCGTTATCGCGCTTTTGCGCCATACCAAGAATTATCGAAGGAAGTACAGACTTTCTCAAAAGATACCCAGAAATCTTGGAAAGAATTACAAAAATTACAGTCCAAGACATTGAGTGAAATCCATGACGAGTTGCAGTTAATGACCAGACAGGTTCGAAGTGCTTTAGAAAACCTGAATGAAAGACAAGGAATCGCCTTAAACGAAGCGGCAATGGCTACCAATATCGTATTGAGTAACGTGGCTGAAACCCTCCAAAAATCTTTGAATAGCCTCTCATCGCTCAGTCTTGATGAAATTTCAGAACAGAACACTTCAACACAGCAAGCACTCAACAGCCTCATAGACGAAGGAATCTCACACCTTGATGATGCCCAGAAACTTGCACTTGAAGATGCTACAAAAGCCATCAGTGCACATCAAGAGGATTCAAAACAGTGGATTAGTGCCACAGCAGATCAACTCCTAGCACGAGTTACAGAGAGTAAGCAGCAGATATCAACCCACCTTGATGGTGCTAAAATCCTCCTTCAACGAACCATGGATACAGGGAGAAACGCAGTCAATACAGAGATTACTTCGCAAAAAGAAGGTCTAGCTGAATCTACCGAAGAAACTGCAGTAACACTCACAAGCGACATTGACGCCTACACGAAAGAAACAAATCTAGTTTTTGATACTTCACAAAAAGAAATTACACAAGCTCTACAGAAACTCAAACAGGACCTTACAACCCTGATGCAAGAAACTTGGACGCAACAAACCCAATCTTTGAGCAATCTAGTTTCACAATTGGAGCAGTCGATTAAAAAAGAAAATCGTCGCTTTGCTAAGCAAACCGATGAGACCACAGCGACCATGGATTCAACAATAAAGTCTAGTCTAGATACTTCAGAACAAATTATTGAAGGGCTTTTCCAAGATTTGAAGAAAGCCCATAATCATAGTAGTTTAGAGTTACGGCGCCTTCACAAGGAAGCAGAAGAGACAGTTACAAAATGGCCACCTTCATCTCTAAGTTATGGTCAATTTTCAAAAATCCGTAACTCGGTTTCAACACTCTTGGAGCAGGTAAAAACAGAACATGATGCACTGCTCGAAAATGCAAGCCAAAGTATAAGCAGCGAAATGCGTGATTCCTATTTAGCCCAACTTGTTGAAGTACAAACTTTACTTCAGAGTCTCATCGCAGAAAGTAAAACCCAAAAAAGAGCGCTTACCTCAAACTTCAAATCAATTTCCAATCAAATCGGAAGGCGCCTTAAACGCCGATTAAGAACCATTCAGAAAGCTTCTGAGGCTTTTCTTTCAGATTTCAGATCACAAATGGAGTTGCAGGAAGAACAACATCATGCACTTAGCAATAAGATGCAAAAACTCCTAAGAACAGAGGCAGCTGCATCGATTAATGCTCTTGAAATGACAGCTAGCCAATTAGGAAAATATGCTGCAAACCAGTTGAAGTATGCACAAGGTGCAATTAAACAATCAGCTGCAGATAATCGAGCTCAAGCTACAAGAGAACAGAAGGTTATTGATACCCATTCACGTGCGTTTAAAGGCGCTTTGACCAAGATAACAAACAAGACAGCGTCAGATCTGCAAAAGGAACTGGCAAAACTCGAAAACATCGTGCGCCAATATTCCGAGGGGATCGAAAGTACAGCAGATAAGCTCCGAACCGAACAGATTCTCAAAGTTGAAACAGTGATTGAGAAGTACCAACCAGCTATTCCCGAAATTCAAACCACCCGAGACAGAGCCTTAGGAAGAGCTATTCGTTCCCTCACTTCACAGTTAACAAAAAGAGATCAAGAAATAATTGGTGCCTTCAACACTGTTCTTTTAGAAGATATCCCCATTCAAACTCTCACAGCCCTCAATGAATATCAGGCTTTTCTACAAAGAAAGAAAGGTAATCTTGAAACACAAGCGATTACAGCTTCTGATTCAGTAATCGCAAAACAACTAACTGCTACGAAATTGAAGAGCTTCAATACTCAAATTACTAAACAACTGAGCACAAAACTTGATGCGCTCTCCGCTAGTTTTCAAGAATCACTTGCAACACAACAGAGTGTACAAGATGAGCAGTCGGACACAGCCTTAGGACTTGCACGAGATGAATTCGTCGAGAGATATAGTCAACAAATCTCTAACTACAATGAACTTGCTGCTAATAGTTTTAATATGCAAATGAAGCCGCTTTTACGTGACTGTAAAACAAAAATTTCTCGGCAAACCAAGAGAGAGAAGCAAATTGACAAACTATGTGAACAAACTCTTGAGAAACTCTTGGAACTTCCAAAGACCGTTTTGGCTCGAGAGAAAAAAACTGCTCGTGATAAGATTACAAAAGAATTGGAGACCATTTTCCAAGATTTTAGAGCCAAGCTTGTAACTCAAACCAATCGAGAGAAACAAATTACACAAATTATCCAATCAAGTTTGGAGAGCTTGGAAGCCTTACCACGTACTATTCTTTCCGGAGTATCTGAACAGCATATAGATCAACATATCTCAGATCTTTTGACGATATTTGTTGAGTACCAGACTGCTCTTGAACGTCAACATCTGACCAACCGCAAACGCATTAGTGCGGAGTTTCAAACTCTCCTCAAGCAAATTGTGCAGGCAGATTATGCCAAATCCTTGAAGACTCAACTCAATAAGTTATTGAAGAAAAGCAGCGGAGAAGTGTTAGAAGCCTATCGAATAAGGCTTAGTAATGAGATAGTAAGCGTGGAAGTTCAAGCAGAAGATGTTTTTCAAACCCAATTGGTAAAGCAACTTCGAACCCAATTTAAACCAAAGCTTCGTGAGTATTCAACGACACAAATTCCATCAGCCAGTGAACCCGTCAGAACATTGAACAAGAAACTAACCGAGATTATCCAAAAGTATGATTCCAATTCGCGTTCTCTTGTTGAGAAATATTGGTTTCCACTTACAAAAATTATTGATGACTATTCTGCAGTTGTTGCAGGTAATCTCACGGCATTGAATACAGCAACGGGAACTGCTATAGACCAAGCAACAGTAAATCTAAACACGAGTCTAACTAACTTCGAAGATGATACTAACAATCTTCTTACTATAACTGTTCAAGCCTTTAATCGTGAAAAAAGTGGGATCAACGATCAAATCAATAAGAGTATAACTGAGATGCAGGAAGACTGCATAGCGCAGTTTATCGAAATTCAAACCCTTCTGGAAACCCTAAGTGGTGAGATTTCATCACAAAAGGATGCAACAACAGCAAAACTAGCGACAATGAAGGATGAAATTGAAAACTCAACCACAACAAATCTTACTACCATTCAGGAAAGTGCAGACACCTTTGTTGAGAACGTACAAACGGAATTACAGACCCAAGAAGCACGGGTCAATAATCTAAAGAAAAACGTGCAAGATTTAATCAAGAAGCAAGGTGGAACATTAATCGAAAGTGTTGATAAGATTCAGACACGGTTGACGGAGTTTTCAAAAACGGAGATTCCAAAAGCGCAGAATCTTATTGAAGAAATTGGTCAAACCTGTGCAACACGAATCGACGAGCAAAGAATCACAATCAATCAGCTCCTCGAAACTTTTGCAGATAATCTTACAGAAGAAACAGATGATTATGTATCTACGTTGCGACAGGAACTTGTCCAGTTACAAACGGTGATTTCAAAATTAGTTGAGAAAATTGGAGAAACTACTGTAACTATTGATTCTGAATTAAATGAGCAAATTGAAGAGAACCGCGTAAACCTGCTTAATGCACTAAATGCACAACAGACAGCTTTGAGTACAGAAACTTCCGCAACCCTACAATCATACATTGAACAATCCCGAATGATTCAAACTCAACTACACAAAGGGCTTCGGCGCATCGCAACAGAAGGTAAAGAAACTCTTGAACAGAAACAAACTGAACTCAAAGTAAAAATTGACAACACAGTTGCACAAAATCTCTCAAAGAGCGAAGCAACCAATCAATCACGTCAAGAAGCCCTACAAATGAAATCCCAGACCATGATTACTCAACTAGGAGAAAATCTCACTGCTTTTGGAAATGGAATTACCACCTCTTCAGATCAAATCTCAGAATCACTGACATCGATGTTGACAAATTCACAAACTGAACTTGATAAGCTTTTCACGGTTACACGTGAGGGAATTGATGAGAATCATCTAGCACTCCAAAACGAGATAGGTCAGGATGTTGAAACAGCACTTCAAAGTCAAACCAAGGCAACAGATTTAACCCAAACCCGGTTGAAGCGCGCAACCCAAGACAGCGTCCGTCGGATGCAAGAAAGTTTACAAAACTTCAAAAGTACAGCATCAACTGAGCTTCTACAAAAAAGCAAGACAATGAGTGACACCATCAATCAGGTGCTTGATAATGCCCAGGAAGGACTAGTCACACAAACTCAACAGACAGGAAGGCGGATAAGCCGAACTTTGAGTAAAGAAAGGCAGACATTGAAAACCGAATATCAAAATCTAGCCAAAGAAATTACTGCTCGTGCAAAAACTGCTGAGACCACAGCCATAAATATCTTACAGCTGTTTTCAGCTCAAACCTTACCGACTTTAGATCAACTTAGAACACGCGCAAGTCAGACAGAAGAGATACTCATCGGCTTATGGGATACCCTCACAAAGATGGAGCCTGCCGAAGCTGAACGAACTTGGCGAATAGTCACGTGCCAAGGAATCGAGAACCACCTATTGGATATGTTTCGCCGAGTCGATGAAACCATTACCTTGGTATATCCATCGTTTGACGAAGTCCCAGTAGCGGAATTGAGTAAGATCCAGCCACAAAGTCGTGTCCATATCATCACAACACTTGATGGAGAAAAACAAATAGCCAGTGCTCGGAAACTCTTACAACAAGGTAATATTCGCCTTTGGAACAATCCGAATATGGAGTTCTACGGAGGATCTCGTGACGGCGAAGAAGTTCTCATTGCCCCCACCTACGGGAACCAAGGAGAAATTGTCGCAGTCGTCAGCGACCAAGCTAGTTACATTGCCCTATTCAACCAAACCCTTGGACCCCGATGGATCTCCGCATCGAATGAAATTCGTCCACGCAGCTAAACCAAAAATGAGAATTCAAAGAAAGATTAGGTTTTACCCACTCGATTCGTAGAGGCTTTCCGTTCAAACTGGGAATCATACAGCTCTTGGACTCGTTGAATAGGGTCAGATTGACTTGGATCTTTGTCATACCTCAATCGCTTGATTCGAGCAAACCGCAGTGCCATACCGGACTTGTAGGTTGGGCTTTGTTGTATCTCATCATACTCCACCTCCACAACGATGCGAGGTTGCACAGTTACAACTCCACCACGTTGTTCGATTTTCAATTCGAGAAGACGCTGGGTGATATCTTCAAATTCAACATCTGTTAACCCCTTGAAGGTTTTACCCAACATATGATATTCACCCGTTTCGGGATCCCGTGCAGCAAGATGATAATCACTGAGCCACTTATGACGTCGACCGGTCCCCCATTCAGCTGCAATAATCACAAGGTCGAGGGTTTCCATGGCTCGTTTAACCTTTAACCAAGCCTTCCCTCGTTTTCCCGGTTGATAGGTGCTATCAACTCTTTTTGCTACTAGCCCTTCATGACCAGCTTTGATTGACTCGTCGAAAAAAGATTCAGCAGCTAAAGAATCAGTCGTGACTAATTGCTTGACAAGTGCGATATCACCCCGCAAAGCAACCAATCGTTCACGCCGAGATGAATAAGGGGTATCAATGAGAACCTCATCATCATGCATGAGCAAATCAAAAAGGTAGAGGGTGACTGGAATTTCGTGAACCATTTCCTCAACATTTCTAACGCGTCGAAATCGACGCATTAGGTGTTGAAAAGGATAAGGACGTCCATCTTTACCTTCAGCGAGAACTTCCCCTTCAAGGATACAGCTACGGGCGTCAACCTGAGTCTCGACTAATTGAATAACGTCCGGTAGACTCGCCGATACGTCTGTTAATCGCCGGCTAAAAACTCGAATTCGTGCATGCTCATTCTGTCGTTGCATATGGATTTGGACCCGGGCCCCGTCCAACTTCATTTCAAATGCTGATTGTCCTCCATGCGTTTTCAGGGCATCCTCTACATTCTCAGCTTGGGCTGCTAGCATTGGAAGCAATGGAATGAAAGCACATAGCTTCACCTTCTTCAGTCCATTGGCTCCTTCAAAAAACGCAATCCGTGTCACTTCACCAATATTACCTGTGAGCATATTAGCACGACGAACCAAGTCAAGCGGCAAGTCTTGTGCGCGAGCAATTGTACTTTCGAGCATGCCCTCACTAAATCCGATGCGTTGATCGCCAACAAGTAACTTGGCGATGTACTTGGCTTCTAGTGGGGTTGCTCGCGTGAATAACGCCCGAAGTAACCCAGTTTTCCGTTTTCGTGATCCTGCACCTTGTGCATCAGCGATTTCGACGAAAGTTGCATGTACATCTTGGATTGTCAAGGGCGTTGTAAACAGGGTTGATTGCCGGATTTTACCCGATTGCAGAAATAATTGATGGACGACCTCACCGATATCTCCTGATTGCGCAAAAAGCTCTCGTAACAGTTCTGGAGATGGCTGTAACAGCTCCTCAAGAATTTGGTTAAGAGCTCTCCAATCCAGTGCAAGCGTTCGTTGGCTAGTTCGAGGAAAGGGTCTTCCAATGAGAAGTAGAGCCGCTACTTCAATTTCCTCAGAAGACACCTTTGAAAGAAAAGTTCCTCCAAATTCCATTTTTTCTAGCCGCTTGGTAGTTCCCATGATAGTTTCTGAGACTTCGGCAAGAGTTTGAAACGGAGTTGCTATTGCCACAGGCATACGAGACCTCTTCCTTTCCTGAAAATCCTGCCCTCCTACAACCTTAAAAAGTGTGCTTTATTACATCCTTGATAAATTCCTGTTATGAAGGTTCTGAGAACATGAAAGTACAAGAACTAAACTCTGCATCCCGAAGCGTCAACATCCGAATACGTATTCTAACCCTAGAGCCAGTTCGGGATGTACAGACACGCTATGGAAAAGCCCGTGTCACCACCGCACAAGCAGGTGATGAAACAGGCACCATCAAACTATCCCTTTGGAATGATGATATTGACAAAGTCGATGAAGGCGTAATCGTCGAAGTAGAAAACGGCTTCATCAAGACATTTCGTGGAGAAATGGAACTCTCCGCTGGGCGCTATGGAACCATTGCCCTCGTCGATGACCCCGAATTTCCATCAAAAGAAGACATCCTAAGCAAACACCCTGGCGAATAGATTGCCGGCCAATGACAACTAAAAGTGGTTGAGGGAACCGACACATGATAATTGATGCAATAATTACTTGGCTTCACACTATTGATGTGTGGATTGAAAGCATTATTTTCCTTCTCATTTCATGGGTTGCCGCTTTGGGTCCACTTGGTGTGTTTTTTGGTGTTATGATTGAAACGTTCATAGCACCCATTCCTTCTCCACTTGTTCCCATGGCTGCAGGATTCATTCTAACATATGAATTACTACCCTTAGAAGCAATCTTGGTCATTCTTTTCAGTGTGATGACTATCGGGGCCTTAGCAGCAACTATTGGATCCTTCTTTGGGTATGGAATAGCCTACTTTGGTGGATATCCAATAATCGAGCGGTATGGCAAATATCTTGGAACGTCCATTGAAGAAATCGAATATATGCGCAAAAACATGGAAGAATCTTCTCGCGATGAAATCTACTTGTTTACTGCAAGAGCGATTCCGATTATTCCGCTTTCCGTGATTTCCCTTCTTTATGGAGCACTTCGAGCCGACCCGAAGCGGTTTGCATTAGTCACTT
The DNA here is from genome assembly GCA_016839995.1 of Candidatus Hermodarchaeota archaeon. Lineage (GTDB taxonomy): Archaea > Asgardarchaeota > Hermodarchaeia > Hermodarchaeales > Hermodarchaeaceae > Hermodarchaeum. The sequence goes on along the minus strand of JAEOTD010000135.1, from coordinate 2,855 downwards.
TCATAGGTTCGCTTCCACGTTACTTATCATTGGGATTACTTGGTTGGATAATCGGAGTAGGTTTCTATAATCTAGCGCAGATGATCGACCTCTTTGAAACCCTAATATTTGTACTTCTGATAGTCTTCCTAGTCGTCTTCATTCTCTACCGCGTTATCATTCGTCGACGGGCACGACAGGCACAAACTGTTGAACCCGCGGAACTGAAAGACTCCCACGGGGATTCTAGCTAATTGTGTGCGGATCACCAACCACTGCCGGACGTAGTTCAAAGAAGAAGAGGACTTTACATCCCTGGGCTTGGAGGTCCGCTTGGAGCGCTGCGGCACGACCTTTGGCGTCGTGAATGGAATCATATAACGGAGACACACAAATTGGCATTGTTTCACCCTCGGGCGTGAGACAGCCGAAATCCTCAGGAACTTGGGCTGGTGGTGGTAATCGTGAGGAGACACGGAATTTGCCATCGAGGTTACTAAGCCAGATTTCAGGGTATTTACATTCAGTCATTTAGGCCACAAGCAAGTAAATTAGGTAGAAACTATTAAGCTTGAGCAACTGTTAATGGTTTCGGAAAAGCCGAATAATCAGTTTTGGTGTTGGGATTGACGCAACAAATTGCAGGTGTTGACGAAGCAGGACGGGGTCCTGTCATCGGTCCACTAGTTATAGCCGGAGTAGTTATCGAACCCGCTCATGAAGATGCTCTCATTGAATGGGGGGTCAGAGATTCAAAGGATCTGACCCCTAGTCGACGAGATATGCTGGAACAACGAATTTGTCAGTTGGCTACTAATGTTGAAGTGCTTGAAATCAGTGCAAAGGTTATCGATACGGAACGGCAGAAGAAACGCAGTCTTAACGTCTTGGAGGCAGAATGGATGGCACAAGTACTAAGTCGCCTTAAATGGGACATTGCTTATGTTGATGCATCCGATGTGAATGCTGAACGCTACGGTCGTATGATTGCTGCTCAATTGAAAATGCCAAACAAGATTATCAGCGAACATAAAGCCGATTCAGCTTATCCTGTCGTTGCTGCTGCATCTATCGTGGCAAAGGTTCGCCGTGACCGCCGTATTCGAGAGTTTCATCAGCGATATGGAGACTTTGGAAGTGGCTATCCAAATGATCCAAAAACGCGACGTTTTCTTGCGGATTGGATTCGTACGCATAATACATTTCCAGATATCGTCCGACAAACCTGGGAGACGGCACGTAACATCAGAGCAGCAAACCGACAACGAACACTCAAAGATTGAAGAATGGCGAAACTGATGAAATTGGAAGACGTTTATTCTTTCTCTTTCTGTTTTTGTTCTTCTTCTTTCTTCTTTTGCTTCTCTTCTTCTTTGCGTCGCTTCTCTTCTTCTTTCAGGCGCTTTTCTTCTTCCTTACGTTTCTGTTCCTCTTCTTTCTTCTTTTGCTTCTCTTCATCTTTGCGACGCTTTTCTTCTTCTTTCTGTTTCTTTTTGTCCTCTTTGAGCTTCTGTTCTTCCTCTTTCTGTTTCTTCTTCTCTTCTTCTTTCAGGCGCTTTTCTTCTTCTTTTCGCTTCTGTTCTTCTTCCTTCTGAATTCGCTTCGCTTCTTTTTCGTCAACAGTTGGTAAATCGGCTGTTTCAGGTGGTTCCGCTTCAGCAAGTTCAGGTGGTGGCGCCATTTCGCCTTCCATTTCAGGAAGCTCTTCTTCACCCTCTTCCTTCTTGCGCTTCTTGCGTTCTTTCATTTTCTCCCGCATACGCATGTACGTTTCGCTTAGTAATTCCAGATGGCGCTTGGCAATATCGGGATGAATATCCTTTGCCTCTAAACGCTCCTGGATGCGAAGCACCAAGAATTCAGGAAAGAAGGCCTCAAAGTGTACATCGGCAGTCAACATTATCAGGGGATCATCTTTCTTCGACACATCAACTGAGTCCGTGCCCATCTTTGTAATCACTTGAGCCTGCTCTAATCGTCGCAACACGTTATCTAACGAGGCTTCCTTCTCCACAACCCCTGTTAACTCAGATTTGTGTGCAATTTTACGCCGTAACGTTTTGGTTACATCGTAGATGTCAGGATCGAGGAGCAGTTGACCAATCATCATTGTATCTTCTTCGGTCCACTGATATCCTTCAAAGAAGCTCTTCACACGAGCCTCGTATTCCCGATACTGTTCCTTGTTCAAGCCGCCACCCTTACCGAGTTTCAGCGTTTGTTCAGGTGGAAACCGGGCACCGAGTAAGTCACTGATTAAAAACACACAGTTATCTGAGACTGCGTTTATCCAGTCTTCTTCCACTAACCCACTTCGTAACAATGGCAGAGTCACTAGCCCTAAATCCGGATAGTGCTTTCCGGTCTGCAATTCCAGCCATTCCCGTAACTCCTCAGCTGGAATCCCTCCACGAGCCAGTTTATGCATGAGTAACCGGGTTTCTTGATCCACGAAGACCTTGGCAAGCCGCTGTTCAACAGACAGCTCTACCATCCGCTTCAGCTTCTCAAACACTTCACCCAGATACTCCACAAACTCTGGCTCTCCAATATTCTCCACAATCTCACTAGACGCAAGGGTTAATCCTTCTTCGTAAGCTCGGGGTTCTTCCTCTAAATCCATAAACAGCATAATGCAAAACTGATCACGCCCACGAAGAATCCCCGTATAGAAGCTAGATACGGCGAGATTGGTCCCTTCGAGGGTCATGGTGAGGAATCCGGCTTCAGGTTTACCCATGGCGTGTGCTGTGAAGACTCGCAGCATATCATCTTCTGAGACTTCAAGGTTACGAGGATACACACCAACAATTCGCAGTCCAACCTTGTCATCCCATCTGCATACGCTAAGCCCATTTGGAATCTTTAAAACCTCC
>JAEOTD010000134.1 GCA_016839995.1 Candidatus Hermodarchaeota archaeon | reverse complement strand
TCGATTGCGCCTTCGAAGAGTGCAGGCATATCAATAATCTGGATGTCTGTACCCCCATATTTCAAGACTCCCGGTTCTGGAAGTTGAGTGGTAAACTCATAATCACCGATTTTTGCCTTGGCTCCTGTTAATCGGTTTAGCAAGGCACTCTTACCTGAATTCGTTAACCCCACGAGTATAACTTGTCCTGCCCCCTCCTTCGCAAGGGAGTAACTGGGACCACCAGTAGCCATTTTACGGCGAATCCGTCTCTCTTCTTGTTCTTGACGTAATACTGTTAATCGATGGCGATAAAGTGCCACCATCTTCTCAGAGGATTTGTGCTTTGGAATAAGGGAAATGAACTTTTCAAGCTTCTCAATACGCTCTTCAAGGCCTGATGCTTCTTCATAGGCACGTTGTGCAGCTTGGGCTTCAGCCGTTAGGTTAACTGGCATAGAACTCCACACAACCCATTCAGCATAGACTGATTCTAAAATTTTTTTATTATCAGTGTCTATCGTGGGATTTTGGCTTCAAATAGAATTAATCGCTCGAAGAAGAATGCTTTCTCTTCTTTCACATCTACTGTATGAAATAATTGTTCGAGTTGATGCTTGATATGCTCTGGGTCAGAAAGTGAAGATTGAACTAATAATAATCGAGCTTTTGCCTGTAGAAACTGATTGCAGTGGTCAAGAAACTTTTCAGTAACTTCGTATCCTTTGTTTCCACCAGACCAAGCGGGGTCAAATGCCGGGTCTTCCTTGGTGCCAGGCAGATAAGGCGGATTAAAGACAAGTAATGAGAATTTCTCATTTGGACGAATCGGTTCAAAGAGATTACCTTGCCGGATTTCGATGAGGTTTGAATATTTGTGGAGCGCTACATTTTTCTTAGCGTTTTGTATTGCGGCTTCCGACTGATCAGTGGCGATTACTTGTCCCCCTGCCTTGGCTGCAACAATGGCTACAAGGCCACAGCCGGTTCCAATCTCTAAAAGCGTCTCGCCGGGAGTGATACCTAGGTTGTCACATAGCATGAAGGTGTCATCCGCTGGTTCATATACACCGTCATCGACAACCACCCAGATATCTTCATAGAATGCGGCTGAAGGACTCATACGCTTCGCCTCTCATAGAGGATGTTGGAGATCTCAGCTATCTGTTCAGGGGCTAGGTCTTCCACTCGCTGGTCTAACCACGGAATTTCTATCTGGATTTTCTGAAATTGCTGGTTGCCTAAAAAAGCCTTCAACGGGGTTCGAATCTTTTTTCTTCGTTGGTTGAAGAGGGCGGTAACAACCTGTCCAAAAAACTCTAAGTCTTTTACTTCAAATGGAGGATGCGTCTGTCGGGTAACTCGAATAAGGGCTGATGAAACCGCAGGAGGAGGGTAGAAGGACTCCGGTGTAACCACTTCCAGTAATTCCACAGTCGCATGATAAGCAGTCATCACCGTTAATCGACCATACTGCTTCGATCCGGATTGTGCGGTAAGCCGCTCACCAAATTCCCTTTGAAGCATTACAACAGCCAAGGGAATTTCCGATTCAAATAATCGAAACAGCACCGGGGAAGAAATTGCATAAGGAAGATTAGCGACGAGTTTATCACACCTAGGCCAGTTGATTTGGGTCGCATCACCATGTATTAGATGAATTCGAGAATCTGTTCCTAACTCCTCTGAGAGTGCTTGAAAGAGTTTACTGTCTTTTTCAATCGTGTACACTTGTTGGACATGGTTTGCTAGGGCCTGGGTTAGCACACCGGTTCCGGTTCCGATTTCAAGTATTAGATCATTTGCCGAAAGTTGTCCATATTCGAGAGTTCGGTTGAGTACCTCCTCATCAACGAGAAAATGCTGTCCCAGTTGCTTTGAAACCCGAAGCTCATGTCGCTTAAGCCATTGAGTAGTCCGGGTGAGAAGGGTCCCCGGGGTCATATTATGAGCTCCGTTTAACTTCGATCTTGTTCCTTTTCAGCAACGGGTTTACGAGTGAAAAGGTTGTATTTATCCTCTCCACCCAGCTCCATGAGAATTCGCTTTGCAATAATTTCTTTGGGGGCGCGAATTTGCGTTCTTTCGGCAACATCTTGGAAACTCGTGAAGGGAGCCTTTCGGCGTTCTTCAAGGATGTCCCACATGAGTTTCTTACCGATTCCTGGGAGGAGTTCCAGACTATGCATCCGGGTCGTCAAGGGTCGGGCTTTATTGAAAAAATCAACAAATCGTGGCTCTGATTTCTCAACTAATTTCTCAATGACGAAGGGTAGTTCACTTCGAGCGGTTGCAGTTAATATATCAAAGGTGATTCGGCGTTTAACATGGTCGATTTTATCACGACGATCACGTCCAATAAAAATCGATTCCTGAGGGTTGAATCGTGCTCCTTTTCGAGGAACCAGTTCAAGGAGGGTAAAGTAGGTGTCACCAACCGCTTGGACAATTGGGTCTTTTTTGAAAATCGGTCTGGTGTCCTCTGGGTACCCACGTGACAAGTGGTCTAGAACATATGCATATTCTTCAAACTTCTTCGTAGGTGGACGTGCTGTCATGTTTTACCCTCATGAAAGTAATTTACAGAAGGTGCAGCGGGTTTATCTCTTTTCCCGTTTTCCTGCACGGCGTTACTTCTTTTTCTTTGCTGCCTCCTTCTTCATCGACGATACAAGAAGCTCTAAGATATCTGACACCTCGTCGGGAGTGTAGGTACGTGGAGCTCTGGCAAGAAAAGATGCGAGCTCATCAGCTGTTGTGGGTGCTATATCAACGAGTTGAATTGCTAAGGGCTGTTCCATCTCATACTTTTTCGTGAGCTTTGTAACCAATGATTTAGCGGTTCGAGCTGGCAGGGATGAAAACTTCACAGTATGATCTAAGGTCACTCGCTGTATGTAACTCAATTCTGCTTTCTTGCCACGTTTGGTAAGTGTGGATTTAACCTCAGCAAGAGTAAGGGGTTTTGATTCTATAATTTCCTTTGCCATAATCGTTCCCTTTCCTGGTTATTTTTGTTGGCTCCCACTAGGTCGAAGATGTTCAGGCCGAATAATAAGCAGTTTGGTCTTTTTCCCTAAAGTAGTTTCCACTTCATAAGATCGACCACGACGACCTTGGATGATTCCTACCCGACCGTGATACCGTTTATGAGGTTGTCCACCATGGATTGCAGGATCAATGATTATATCAACGCGGTCGCCTTCCGTGTATGTTTGCAGCAGTTTGCCTAAGCTAGGCATGCCACGTTGGCGAACTTTTTTCGTCATTAGTTTGCGGCTACCAACTCGGTACCCATGCGAACGTTTTACCATGGTAATGTTTCCTCCACGATTGCGACATCAATCACATCGAGCTGAGCACACTCAGCAGGAATGCCCAAGATCTCTGCAATACTTGGTACAGTGCGTCCCTCATCGCCCGATATAAATTCTTTGACATAGAGTCCCCCTTGGCAGCGGACAGTCAGTTCAAAGGTTTTTGCGTCAATAGGAACGACTTCTAAAGTATCGACACGCTTTTTCCGGACACGATCTGAACGGCGGTGGCTGACCCGTTGAGGTGTTCGTTGGTTCACCTGTATGGGGGCTGACAGCTCCTGAAGCGCTTTCAGTGCATCTTGGGGGATAGGTGCCCCAACATGCACAATCGCCTTATAAACCTTTTTGGATGAAGTGGCCGAACTTTTCAACCGTTGCACAACTTGCTTATTGGCAAAACGCAGATTTGCCACTTTTACTTTGCTGGCAGTTGATTTGTTAACTTGTTTCTCAACCTTGTCTAACGAAATCGATCGGATTCGAGGGTTGAGCACCTCAATAACAAAGGGGCGTCCACTGCCTAACATTAAAGCATCAATATCTTCCCGTCCTGCACCATGGAATTTGACATCACTACCGCCAGTGAATTCGAGAATACTTGGTGCAATCAGCTCTTCCACAGATTCTGCATACATTTTCCCAGTCTGTTTACATCGCGGACAGCCTTTTCCTCTGCATTCTCGACAAGGCCAACGGGTTTGTGGAATTCCTCGGGCCAGTTTCTGATACCGCCCGTAAAGAAATAAGGAATGTACTTCAAGCTCGACCTCGTACTCAGGGATTCGTGTCAAGACCACGATATCAGGGGCGTCAAAATCTACTAACAGGTTCAACTGAGCTGTGACAAGTTTTCCAATTTCCCGGTTGAGTTCTGCTTTGATGGGTTCACCAGTATCGATTTGCAGCTCACTTCGTAACTGTTCTTCCTTTTCGATGATGGTCGGACTAACTCTGGTACCAATAAGAATGGATTTTGCTTCCCAACCTTGTAATGCTTTAACCACCGCTTCTGATGGTTTGTGGAGCTCATCCATTACACCATGACAGATTTCACACATTTGACTCGGGTTGAAATCGGTTATGCCTTCTTTTTGTAAGAACTCTTGTGCAGGCTGAAATCG
>JAEOTD010000133.1 GCA_016839995.1 Candidatus Hermodarchaeota archaeon | reverse complement strand
TTGCCCCCTTTGCTCACTCCAGCAACCTAAAGACTTTGAATCTAACGCAAAACACGTTAACACGTCTCGACATTTCTCCCATTCTTCGAGGACAACCAGATTTCAATTTGTTCATTGATCCCGAAGTAGAACTCACCGCCGATGCGCGCCTCAAGCGGTACCTGTGGAAGAATACGCCTGCGACCTTTGATGAACGTATTCCTACCATCAGTTGGTACGGCGAAGCGTCCGAACCTGTTACTGAAGAACCCGAACCAAAAGAACCCACTAGTGATGAGATTGTCACACCTGCACTCGGACGAATTATTAGCCTTGAGCATATTGGGAAGGAGTTCCTTACCCATCTGATGAATCAAGGATGGCTTACCCGGGTTGAAACAGAGGGGGGGTTTGAATATGTTTTATCCCCTGAAGGTGAAGCCAGGTTGCGAGAGATTGGACTTGACCTCTAGTGGGTTGGGTCACCGCAATCCTTTTAGGGAAATCATAAGTTCTGCTTGCCCAGAGCGCGAGAGACCATTGTGCACATAATATCATGTTGCACAGGCTTTTGCCATCACAAACTGTGTGAGAATACATTACAATTAACCCTGAAAGGATTGAAACCCAATGGTACGAGTCAAAAGCCCTGAAGAAATCCAACGCATGGTGCAAGAGCACCCCATGCATCTTCGTCGAATCTTTAGCATCACTGCCCATATCGACCACGGAAAATCAACAGCATGTGACTATCTCATGCGTCGTGCGGGCTTACTTAGTGATAGCTATGCTGGACAGGCCCGAAAAACCGATACTGACGACGAAGAACAAGAGCGTGGAATTACCATCTTCACCAGCGTAGCCCTTCTCAATTACAAATACCAAGACAAAGACTACCTCTTAGAGCTCAACGATACACCCGGTCATATAAGCTTCACTGGCGAAGTCAGCCGTGCCCTCCGAGGTAGTGACGGAGCCGTCCTTCTCGTTGACGCTCTCGAAGGCGTCATGACCCAAACCGTAACCAACATTCACTTGGCCGTAGGTAACGAATGGACCAAACCTGTTTTATTCATCAATAAAGTTGACCGACTCACCAAAGAATTGAAGCTCAAACCAGATAAGATCATTGAACGCTTTGGACTCATCATCAAAGAGGTCAATGAACAAATCGAAGCGGTTGCCCCAAAACAATTCAAGAAAGAGTGGCAAGTTAATCCAGCTGATGGACGAGTAATCTTCGGTTCAGCCAAGGACGGCTGGGCATTTACAATTCCCATGCTCAAACGCAAGGGAGTCGAAAGTGCGAAATTTGTCATCGAAAAATACGACGAAGCCGTTAGAAATGACACCGATGAACCCATCAAATGGCTTCGTGAAAACTTCCCCCTCGATGATGCCCTTCTTGAAGTTATCATCGCCCATCTTCCTAGCCCTGACGAAGCCGCCCCTTATCGGATGCGCCGTCTTTGGGGTGAAAGAATCGATGAAGTCAAGGACTTCAAAAGTATGGCTGACGCAGGTGATGACCCCGTTAAACAAGCTGCATACGGCATGCTAACAGTTGATCGCAATGCACCTCTAGTTGGCATGATTACAAAGATTTTCATCCACCCACGAACCAAACGTCCAACACTGATTGGTCGTGTGTTCAGTGGAACGCTCAAAGAGGGCGATGAAATCTACCTGCTAAATGCGAAACGTGCACTGCGTATTCGACGTCTTGGTGTCCAAGAACTCGACAGCTTACTTCCTGTTCCAATCGTACCTGCAGGTAACTTATTCGCGTTAGAACTCCCAGAAATTCAACCGGCAGGAGAAACATTTGTCCACATTGAAAACAAAGGATTTCCACCTTTCGAAAAAATCCGCTATGTATCGGATCCCGTGGTTAGTCGAAGCATCAAACCCGAGAATCCACAGGATCTCTCAAAGCTTGGTGACATTGTCAGGAAATGGGTTCTTGCTGACCCTACTGCCGTATTCCGAAAGGACGAAGACAGTGGAGAATATATCCTCAGCGGTATTGACCCGCTCCAAATTGAAATCCTGACCAAACGGATTGCCGAAGAACTCGACATCAAAATCGGTATTCCCATCACGGTTTACCACGAATCACCCATGGCCGGTGGATTTCGTATTCGCACCAAGTGCCCTGAATCCCTCAACCGCATCGAGTTAATGGTGGAACCGTTGGAACCCGAAATCGTCCAACTCATTCGCGATGGTAAACTCGATGAATACATGGATGAACGTGTTCAAGCCAAACTCATCAGTGAAGCCGCAGGCTGGGACCGGAAGGTTGGTCGTAATATTTGGGGCATCGAAGGCACCAACCTCTTACTGAACCTCTCCCGTGGTGTCCAGCGTCTCGATCGCATCAAACCCTATGTCATCACTGCCTTCCGTGACTTCTGTCACAGCAGCGTTCTTGCCCGTGAACCAATCATGGGCATGAAAGTCAGTATGTACGATGCCACCGTTCACGAAGACCCAGCACACACCAAAGCGGGTCAAATCATGATTATGACAGCATCAGCCCTCAACATCAGTTTCCTCAGCGGAAATCCAGGACTCTATGAACCTGTTCTCCGGATTGATGTGAAGACACCTGAAGACACAATGGGAAGTGTCATCAGTTATGTGACTCAGCATCGAGGTAAAATCACAGGAACCGAGACCAGAGGCGGCAACGCGTTTCTCAGTGGCGAACTCCCTGCTTCTGAAGCATCCCGTGGAATTGCTGATGAACTACGCAGTGCAACTTCCGGTCGCGCCCTCTTCGGATATCAGTTTGAGAAATTCCAGGTTCTTCCAAAAGGACTTCAAAATGAAACGATACTTAGTATCCGCAAACGCAAATCCGAAGAAGGGCGTGATATGTCTTCAGAACCACCAACCGTTGAAGCCTTCAAGAACCGGATTTATCCTGAATGGCAATCTGTCATGCCCCGAATTCGGGAACACCTGCGAGCTATGGAACGCAAAGCCGTTGTTCCTGAATTAATGGCACGCCTTCTCGGTGAGGAATAGCTAAAAACCACAGAGTCTGGCACATGGTGCCAGCTCATACCCCCTTTTTTCTTATTTCCATGCTCAGATTTCAGAGAGTAATGCCCATTCAACACTATGAATTTGTTGCATTCTCACGTAAGCTTATAGGGAAGTTTCCTGCTCACTTCATGAAGACAATTTTCATGTGGCTTTCTGAATGACTGAGCAGCTTAAACCTCTACTGAATCAGTTACACGAATGGTTGAGTCGATACCGCATTGAAGTGACTCTTTGTCTAATACTTTGTTTTCTTACCTTCGCTTCGCGTCTAATTCCAATGATGGCGTATCCAATTGAAGTTGGATTAGATGGCCCCTATTACACTATCAATGTATTCACACTGATTAACGGTGGATTCTTTTATTATGACACTCCAGTCTTCTCGTTTGTCATTGCAGGCATTTTCTCAGTTCTAGTTCATGATATAATTCTCGGAGTAAAAATTGCTTCAGCCTTCTTTGAAGCAGTCCTTGTAGTTGGGATCTTTTTTGCTGCCTGGAGTTTTACTGATGGAGATTGGCGCACCGGATTAATTGCTGCTGTTTTGTGCTCGGTGGATGTGAGCCAATTTCAACTGGTAACTAGTCTCGTGAAAAATCAAGCTGCTTTAGCATTTCTTCCCTTCGCTCTAATCTTTTTTTATCGTTTCCTGTATCAAGGAAAACGTTGGTTTGATTTTGTAGGATTCATCTTATTTGGTTGCTTAACAACTTTAAGCCACTTAATGACCGCTGCGATTCTCTTTACAACTCTAATTATATTTACAGCATATGAGTTCATCAATCAGCTCTGGAAACGAAAATGGCGCATTGCCTTACCGAAGGTAGCCTTTCCCCTTGCGGTTGGTGGTCTCATCTTTCTGGGAGTCTATGTGGGATTAGATCTGCTGATTCCAGCTGCGGATACATGGTATACTTCAAGCTCCCTCATCAAAGCCTCTGGTTATACAACGAGTTCCGGCTTCTGGGGAAATGTGGTTAGTTTAGCGAATTTCTTTCTGATGGGTTTCAATCCCACACTCAGTCCACTTACATGGGATTTATGGTTGCATTTTGGCATCGCTCTTTTGATTGGAATTGGAACTGTGATTCTCTTTGTTCGAAACAAACCAAGTGACAGAGCCCCGTTATCACTGTTATTCAGCACTATTCTTCTTGGCTTGGGTTTATCTGGTTGGGCTTTTCGTTTCAACATGATGCTCTTCGTACCGTTGTATCTTATCCTCTCAATGGGGCTGGTTGTCATTGTGGACCGACTTGCTGACATTATATCCAACCGTTCGACTAAACTACAGGTTACCCGCCATGGTAAATCTATTCTGGCTTTGATTTTCATCTTCATTGTACTCGGTGGAGTATTGTGGATTGCGATTCCTCGTTATGCAATCACAGCGTCTCGTATCAGGCCACGGGCTACACCCCAAGACCTCAGTTCCACTGAAGCCATGCAAGGTATGTTTCCTGATGACGTGAAATTCTATGCGCTCCATGGAATTGAATACCTCATTACCAGCAGAACATGGTATGAAGCCGCCCCGGAAAATGGCAGAGAAAATTACCCAGTAGTGGCTACACAAACGATGTATTATCATCTCAACAATGAAAGTCGACCCAGTTACTTTGTCATTAGACCAGGTTCACGATTCTTAGGAAGTCTCCAGCCCATTGCAAATGACGTAATTCAAGTTCACTCCTTTGGCTATTTTGATCTCTTCAAAGAAATCCTCGAAATAGGCTTACACACATCACCCTCAATCCACGCTGTTCAATGCACCCTTACAAGCTTGGTCGATCCCACAGCTACTATCCAAGTCATGTTGACAGAATCACCAGGAAACTATTGGACCGCGAACATGTCTTTGAATACACTTCCTGATGGAATGTGCCGACTACGCATTATTCCTTTCACAGACCCGTATCCATCCCCACCCGATTATGCCAACATAATTGGTGACCGTGAACCTCTTCTTATCTATCACTTTGAGACACTGTCACAACCCCATATTCGGCTCTCTGAACTACTGATTTTAGAAGCCACACTAGGATGGTTTCAAATCTACGGGGTAAATCCCACGACAGCAGCTGCCATTGATTTACTCAATCTGGATGTTGAACTCCCAGACTTCCCTGGACCTCCCCGACCCCCAGAACCTTACATGTTGGTGTTGGCACCACTCTATTATTTGCCATTCTTTGGAGAACTATCTAACTTTGTAATTATCCTCGTACTCTGTCCACTCTTAGGTGTGTACTGGCTTCTTGGGGGGTTACTCATAATCTGGCTCCTCCGTCGACTCTATCCACATCTTAGTGAAGCACTCAAACACATCACCTACCGCGATCAAATCAACGGATAAGTCATCTCGTAGACTCCGGTGAATCCCAGTAAATGACTCCAAGGAAGCGGGATCCTCGAATAGTCAGTTGTTTTGAAGCCCAGACGCTCATACAGTGCCTTAGCTCGAATATTGGAATTTATTACTTCAAGGTTTAACGCCTGATACCCTTGCTCTTTTCCATATTGAATGAATTCCTGGATGATCTGGGTGCCTATTCCCTGACCTCTTGCTGCATCTTTCACAGATATGCTATTCAATGTTAGGACGCCCAGCGGCCGTTTCCCAAACCAAAATGGAAATCCAATGAAGAAACTGCGAAGGGTCAAAATATGATAGGTCCTAGCCCAACGGTTAAAGCGAATTTCAATTAACTCGCCCTCACTATTTTTTACTCCAGCGACGCCAACAAAATCTCCGTCGCTGAATGCCACAAGCCCATATTCAGCTCGAAACGCATTCGCAATAAACCGAATCCCTTTTTCTCGGGGACCTAACGTATACCGATATTTCGTGATAAAAGTGTCATAAATCAATGAGGCAGCAGACAATCGAAGATGATCAGGAAGACCCCATTGAAGCTCTATAGACACAATAGCACCAAGATTCATTTACACTTCGTATAATAAAGGGTGTGTGGTTCACCGACCTGTTAGGGCACGGATAATTGCCGTAATGAATCCGACTAAGGTAAATGAGAACCGGAGAAGATACTCTTTCGGCGAAGGATAATAGAGGATGTGTGGGGGGGCAAAGGGATTTGATAAATCGTGTCCGAACTGATTGGTTTGATGTTGATAATACCACTGCCACAGTCTTCGTCGGTCGAGACGACAAAGTGGCATTGATAATTCATAATTCAATAAGGGATTCCCTTCATCTTTCCGGTTGAGTGCTTTCCATTGATTCCATTTTATCCCAGTAAACACGTGAAAACAGTTGATAACTCGAACAACGGGTCGTTTCTCGATGAAGACCAGATTATAGATTGGTTGATCCAGAGCCCAAGTTTCATAGTTGTGACGCCCCCAGGGAAAGGATTCAAAGGATGCCGTTTTACGTCGAATTGCCCCTGCGCGGACCTGTTTGACGTGACGATATATTTCGACACCATGCCCTCCATACTGGGGTGGTCCTGCTGATGCAACGACTACTCGTGTAAGAATTCCTTCTCGTAAATCAAAGTGGATTTGGATTTGTTCATAATCATGATCATGGTCTTTGTTGAGTTGGCGCCATTGGCAATCCTGGCGCCTCCAGTAGATCTCGTAAATAACGCAGAGACGTTGATTGCCATTATCATGAACTAGTCGATATGCCATGTAATCTGGGGGTACAGGCGTTTTACCATAACCCTGAGGATCCAATACTATAGGTTTGTAACGTTTTGCGAGTTCATCACAGTAAGCTACGTCATAGGCCGGTGACACAAAGGGGTCTCGCTTATCAAACTCAAGGAAATACGAGTGCCCCTCTATCAAGACCTTCATTGCTACCACCTCCTTCAGATTCTCAGAACCCATTAATGTATTTTCAAAGCACAGTGTTTGGAAGACATTCCTTAAGAAATGCTTTTTCAGAGGCGAACTGGGTTAAATCGTCTCCCGAAAAAAACTAGTAAAAAAGTTCACTTCTCATCATGTTTTCTGATAATAGTTCGACAATCAACGACATTTTTCGTTACTGAACCCATATGCTTAAATGGAAAAACCAGAGGGACACGATGGTTAGACGTTCCCAGGCGTCTTCCCTTGTTAACTTTGAATATATTTTAACCGTTGGCACTTCCCAAAAACGGAACCACCAAAAAAAACAGCAACGGATGCGTATCAGAATTGGCGTCACTAGATTTACTCAACATTGCAGTGGCAGTACTCATCTTGGGGTTAATCGCAGTACTCGCTTACAAGAAACGAATAGTGACGAAATCAGGTTTAATTGCCGCCTTTGTAGTTGGCATCGTGGTGTGGCTGTTAACCTCCTGGGCTTGGTTTTTCATCATGCTCTCCTTCTTCTTGATCACTGCACTCTTCACGCATTTCAAATACCAAAAGAAAAGGTCATTAGGAGCTGCCCAAGAAAAAAGTGGAGCACGATCCTGGTCGAACGTTGTGGCAAATGGCCTGCTACCAATGAGTTTTGTAATCTTTGGTTTCATTCTCATTTTCATAGGTGGCGGACAGGACGCCTACGGTCGAACCGACGTCGGTTTAGGACTCTATTTCATTCCGTTCCCAGTTGTTGCAGTGACCTTTGCCGCGTTTCTTGGAGCCCTAGCCACACATACAGCAGATACGCTAGCCACTGAAATTGGCTTACTGAATCCCTCACCCCCGCGCCTAATTACAAAACCCTGGAAAACTGTCCCTGCAGGAACTTCTGGTGGCGTGTCGGTTTTAGGTCTAGTGGCAACATTCTTGGGTTGCCTGATTATCGGAATCAGTGCGGCAATTCTAGCCGCCCCACTGTGGGTTTCCCTATTTGGCATCGCAATCATGCCCGAAATTGTCAATTTCGCTCCTGTCACCATTGTGCTGGTTGCTCTGGCTGGTGGCTTCGTTGGATGTACCATTGACAGCCTTTTCGGTGCAACGATACAAGGCATGTGGCAATGCCAAGTGTGTGGCAAACATACAGAGAAAAAATCTCATTGTAGCGAACCCGCGGAATTTCTTAGAGGAAACCGTTATTTTGACAATAACATGGTGAACCTCATTTCAGGGCTTCTAGGCGCCTTCATAGCAGTGTTTCTGTATCTAATGCTGCTAGGTATTGGGCTCGCTTAATCCACCGTGCGTCCAAAATACCGTTGGAGCATAAACGCCTTTATTGGAGAATGGGCATCTGTGTAATAGGTTACATTCTCGAAAACCATTACTAGGTGACGATGAATGACGATGGGTCAACCCGACTATGATGTGATAATCGTAGGGGCAGGACCCGCAGGATCCACCGCCGCACGATGCTTAATGAAGTACCGTCCCCAAACACGTGTCCTCCTACTTGATAAAGCACCCCAGTTACCAAGACCAAAACCTTGTGGGGGATATGTGGGAGCTGAGGTCTTAGAGCAATTTCCGTATCTAAAAGGAAACGAAGGATACTTCGTGGAAAGCGAAAGCTTTGAGGGAATTTTACACTCACCTGACCTCCGATACAAAGTCAGTGGACGAACTCGAATGTTGGGTGTCCTTCGATCCACCTTTGATGCTTATTTAGTTGGTCTTGCCCAACAAGCCGGAGTGCAAGTTGGAACTCGTAGTCGCGTCATTGATGTAAAACCAAGTTCTCAACAGGTTGTTGTTGAACTCGAAGATCAGCGGAAAATATCTGCCAAGGTCGTTGTTGGCGCCGACGGTGCAGCCAGTGTGGTTGCGCGACGAACCGGAATCCATCAGGGGTGGCAACCCAGTGAAGTATGTCGCACAATCGTCAAGGAATTTCCCGTCAATCCCGAGTACATTCTCGACCACTACGGTCCAGATCGCCCAATCCACTTGTTTCTACAATTCAATCAAATCCCAGGGTATGCCTGGGTCTTTCCAAAGGCTCATACCATCAATGTGGGTCTTGGCTGTTTTGCTAGCTATCCTATTCGACTCATTGATTACTTTCGATTACTAATTCGAATATTGAAACAAAAATCGATGTTACCCGAGTCTGCTGATCTGAGAGGAGTGGAAGCGGGAATCTGCCCTACAGTTGGTCCTATCCGGACGACACAAATAGAGCGAGTCTTGTTGATTGGTGATGCCGCGGGATTCGTTTCTCCTTCAACAGGAGCTGGAATTGTTCCTGGCATGCAGAGTGGTCGTCTGGCAGCACAAACACTCGCTGAAGCATCAGATCAAGGGCAATTTGATTCAACATTTCTGGAACGGTATCAATTTCGATGGGAGAAGGTAATTGGTCGATTTAACACCGAATTGATGATTCAACGCGCCTTTCTCAC
>JAEOTD010000132.1 GCA_016839995.1 Candidatus Hermodarchaeota archaeon | reverse complement strand
CGGATATTATCCAAGTCGTCGACATGCAGTTTTCCAACACGACCTGCGGTGTGGAGAACCTGTTCAAGTTCCTTTGGATCCACATCCAGTGTGAAGTATTGTTTTAGTCCTGCAATGATGTCTTTGACACTGAGTGTCTGTTTCTTGTCAGCGTTGAAGAGTTTGATGGTTAGATTTCGTAAGTCTTCGAATCGGTTCCAGAACCAAATGAACCAAATCCATTCACTTTCTTTTTTCGCGTAGTAATCAGGTTCATACTCTGACACCGTCAGATAGAGCATTACTGCACTCTTGGTTTCCTTGGCTCCTAACTCGTTCACGTATTTGATTGTCTGAATTGCTGATCGTCCAGTATCTACAATGTCATCGATGACTAGTACCCGTTTATCTTTCACTGGGAGTGGTGAACGAACCGGAATAACGGCGTCTTCTTGATGTTCAGCTGTGGTGTCTAGCCAATGTTCGACTTTCAGAGCAAAAAGATTAGCGTTACCCAGAAAGTCGGACATTAATCGCCCCGGTACAAATCCACTTCTGGCAATTGCCAAGAGAAGGTCTGGTTCATAACCAGATTCGGTAACTTTGGAGGCCAATTCCTTTGACATCTTGTAAATTTCGTCGAAGTCGACAAACTGACATCTGATAGGTTCAACCATGAAACGCAGCCCCTATTGAGCAGGCACTGCCCACAATGTGGCACATCCATAAAAGTGTCTAGCCTGTTATCCAGTCATAAAATGACTAAGGACTTGCAGCGCACGAAGCGTAATCCATTTTGAGGGTTTGCCCTTTTGTTCGATGTCACACCAGAATTTTCCATTAAAGGTGTGTTTGAGCAACCATTTTCCATCGGGTTGTTGCGTGTCGATGACCACGGTGAGAGCATCTTGGATCCGTGAATCATGGATATTCAATCGTGCAAGAGAACCAAGGACATCAAGGATATCCGAGTTGTAAAATAGAGGAAAGCCAAAGCGTTTCCATCCAAATTTTTCCTTTCGGCTTCCATCAGGATTTCGGAGATACTTGTATATTTGGTTCTCTAATACAACCTCGACCACTTGGTCTATTATGCGATTCATTTCCCTGGATCGATACTGAGCAGGAAATACTGAGAAGCATTTGAGAACCTTACAAAGCCCCATGTAACAGGCTTGTGGAAAGACACCATCAGGGTTAACCGGATAAGCACGGCATTTCCAACCCCTTTCTGTTGTATCATAATGGTCAATAAGAAACTGGATTGTTTTTTGTGTCCGTGGATCATCAAGGTAATTGAAGTGTGCTAGATAGTAGAGAATGTTCGCATCCAAACAACACGTATCGGAGACTTGGCTGGCAAAACCACGGGAGGTCTTTGGAAGAACCGTAGTAAAATGCCCAGAATTGAGTTGAAATTTGAAGAGGTGCTCAACCGCCTTCTCAACTTCAGGAATCCGAGGAACACCAAGTTCCGCTAAGATGAGGAGAGTATGTGTTGTGGCTTTGTACTTATGCGTATAGATGTGGTTAGGCAAATCCCAATAACCATCAGAAGCCTGGGCTTTGAGAAAGCCTTTCACGATTGATGAACCAGGAATTGCTTTTTGGGTAACCTGGACGCTAGAATCTATAGAGGGTTTACCCTCAAGAGATTGAAGAGCCCAAAATCGGACACTGGGATTTGATGGTTCAAGTAACCATTCTAAGACATCTGGACGAGTTAGGGAGTTATAATCCATACTTAGGAATAGGGCAAGGAGAATAAAAAGGTTGAAGCCCTGAATCGATACAATCTACGTTAAGATTCAGATGTTTTAGACGGCGCCTTCGAGAGCTTTTCCGCATTTGCATTTATCCTGCTTTACGGAAATTGCTGGGATGACTTCGCTCAGGAGGGCTATGACCTTTCCAAGGTTTTCACCCATGGTTTTTTGGACTTCTTCGTGACTCACTGGTTTTTCTGCGTAGACATCGTAGTCGGTAATCATGGATACATTGGTGAAACAGATCTGTGCTTCTCTGGCCAGATAGACTTCGGGGTGAAGGGTCATGCCAATGATGTCAAAGCCTTGTGCACGGTAAAAGTGGGATTCCGCTATTGTTGAGAATTGTGGTCCTTCAATTGTGATTATTGTGCCTTTATAATGATGGGGGAGTTTGAGGGCTTTGGCTTTGCTGGCTATGAAACGCGAGAGATCAGGGCAGAAGGGTTCAGCCATTGAAACATGGGCAACAACTCCCTCTTCGAAGAACGTTCGTTTTCGACTACGTGTCCAATCAATGGCTTGATCGGGAATGAAAAGATCTCCTGGCTTGATTTCGTCTTTGAGGCTTCCAACAGCAGAGACAGTGATTAGTCGTGTTATACCCAGTGATTTCAAAGCCCAGATATTTGCTCGATAATTCACCAAGTGAGGTGGATAATTGTGATCCCGACCATGTCGGGGGATAAAAGCTACACGTTGGTTTCCTAAGGAGCCTACCATGATTTTGTCGGAGGGAGCACCGAAGGGGGTGTAGGCCTTGTATTCCTTGATATCGGTGAATACTTCGGGATCATATACTCCAGTCCCTCCAATCATGCCAATTGTAACTTTTTCAGGAGGTTTAACAAGCATTTCGCTCACATCAATAAAGCAGAGTATGGAAACAGCTTGAAAGGGAAGGCACATTCTGCTCTTAAGTCTGTATGGTTAGCTTAACATTGCATGTGAGAGAAGGCTAGGAGATTTTTTCGAGCGTGGTTTCATTGTAAAGCTGAAAGTCTCTACCCTTCTTAGATTGTTGTAGCCCAAGACGAATCGTGGTTGGAGACATTTTGATGATATAAGACCGCCATTGCAAGTCCTTGAATTGTGGAGGAATTGGTTCAGATTCCACGGTGAACCAGAGTTCTTGAGGAGTACTTGCGAAAGCTACTTCGTTGTTGACAAAACCATAGGAGAAGAAAGATTTTCGTCGAAAGGTTTCATTGAGGACATCATAGAATAGGATGCCAATACTTTCGTTGATGATTTTGCCGCTTTGGGTTGATTTGAAAACTCCCATAATCGCCGTGCCGCCCATTTCCTGAGTGAACGTGGCAATGGTTTCGATGGGCTCAACATGATTGGCAGCCTGTTCCAGTTTACCGGAACCCTTCCACTCACCAACTAGAAAGAGCCAATTTGCAAGATGTGATTGGGTTGACATAGAGACTCACCAATTTCAGATGAGAGTGATCATTCATTCTTGCATTAAAAGCTGTATTGGGCTTTCAACTCGATTACTCTTTAAGCAAATGTGAATGTCACACCAATGTATTGTGTGAGAATCAAAGCCCACATCGCTAGACCCATAATCCCAATTGTGAGGGGAACATCATATCGGTTGAATCGTCCTAATGGGACAATGAATGATGTCTGTTTCTTGTAAGCTTGATAGTCTTCACCGAACGTCTTTTTGAGATGTGATTCTTCGATTAGAGCCA
This sequence comes from Candidatus Hermodarchaeota archaeon, assembly GCA_016839995.1. Taxonomy (GTDB): domain Archaea; phylum Asgardarchaeota; class Hermodarchaeia; order Hermodarchaeales; family Hermodarchaeaceae; genus Hermodarchaeum. Next base: position 9,877 of record JAEOTD010000132.1, on the reverse strand, counting down.
GTGCCACATAGATACCAAGTTGAGCAAACCAGAGGGCAACGGTAGCCTCCTTTGAGAGCCAGCCCATTCCGAAAGTGTTAGAGAGCCACCAGTAACTGAAGGCTGTGAACCCGAGAGTCATCAGAAGGAAACCTGTGTATTGTGGATGGCGGATGAACCGGTATGGTCCTGTTGTTACTAGCCCTTCTTTTTTATGAAGGTGAAAATAGATTACGGAATACACAATAACCACGATTCCGGTAACCGTTATTAGATTGGCTAGAAGAACTCCAATTGACATGAAACTCATGAGAAGAAATTCAGTTATCATTCCAATGATGTTCACAGGAAATTGGGTAATAAGAATGGTTAGAACTGCTATGAAGGGTAATGTCATTAACCCGGTATAGAGCCCTAGTGTTGGAACCTGTTGAAGTAGAGGAACCAAAAACCCACTAATTCGGAGTAAGACTGCCCGGGTTTTGTTTAATAGAGCCATTATGAATCTCCTCTTGTACACCTTATCTTTTCAATTGGAATTGATATTCATTATACTACAGTTTAGAACAGGTGAAAATTCGGAAAGAGGGTTTGTAGCCTGAACCAGCCTATTAATGAGTAAGTTCAGGAAAATGAATGTCATCCCCAACCATGCCTACCCGAGAGTGTATCATCGTTGAGTCAGGATTCAGAACAGGTTAAGACTCGAGAATTAGATTTAGAATCCGAACTTCGAGGGCGAACGCTCCGCGTCTATTTCGAGCTCCTCTCCACAAAGGACCCAGTTGGACCTCGAGAATTGCAGCGAAAGTTAGGTCTTTCATCCCCCAGCCTTGCTGCTTACCACTTGGATAAATTGACTGAAATGGGTTTAGTTCGACGTGAACGGGGTGAATACACTGTGGAAGAAGTCGTACAAGTTGGTGTATTGAAGCAATTCGTCTGGATTGGACGACGACCATTGCCTCGACATCTATTCTATGCCGCTTTCTTCACGACTGCTTTGGCCACATTCTTAGTCGTATACCCTCAACCCTTAACCTTTGGAAACCTGGCGGCATGGCTATTTGGAAGTTTAGCAGTTGTTTTGTTCTGGTATGAAACCTGGCGAGTGTATAAAGCGCGACCCTAAGGAGTGTTCTAAACTGTAGTCTAATATGATAGATAATCTATAAGAAAGGTGAAAGATCGTGTCGAAACAAGCGCCAAGAAAAAGGAACCGGCGACGAGAAGTATATCTGGTTGCGGGGATATTTTTCGGAATCTCAGTGATGCTGCTACCTTTCCTAGTTCATACTACGATGGGACCGATATCTCCATTAAACCCTGTAACCTCTGGGGGCGATGTCTTTTCCTCCCGAACAATCCTCTCTCCTTTTGATGTACTTGCGGAACTTGTTTGGCTTGGACTACCTGCGATTTTTGTCATTCTTGTCTTATATTGGGTGGCAGGCCGGCGAACCCGATGGTCCGGGTATGATGATGCCGTAAAATGGACTCGTCGATAGAAGCCAAATAATTAAAGAGGATTATTTCGTTCAGACCATTACCAGTAAAAGCAAAAGCTATTCTTTAATCAGATAAAGTAGCCTGGTTAACATCAACTTGTGAGGTGTGTACGTTGCGAATGATGGCTCCGGAGCTTCGAAGGCGATACTTACAATTCTTCAAAGAGAAAGGTCATGCCATCATTCCTTCAGCCTCACTCATTCCACAACTCGACCCCACGGTTCTTTTCCAAAGTGCCGGGATGCAACCTTTAGTACCATACCTATTGGGTCAACCACATCCACAGGGCTCACGACTGGTCAATGTCCAAAAATGTATACGAACCGACGATATCGATGAAGTGGGTGACACCTTTCACCTTACATTCTTTGAAATGCTTGGTAATTGGTCATTGGGTAATTATTGGAAACAAGAAGCCATTGCAATGGCTATGGAATTCCTACTCGACCCAGAAATCGGGTTAGGATTAGAAAAATCCGTGTTACATATCACCGTTTTTGAAGGTGACGAGCAAGTTTCAGCTGATGAAGAAGCGGCAGATACCTGGGAAAAGCTTGGGATTCCTCGAAACCATATCCACTATTTACCGTACAAGGATAACTGGTGGGCCCTTGGAGACACGGGCCCTCAAGGACCCGATACCGAGATTTTCGTGGATATAGGCTTACAGTACTGTGAAGACAACTGTCGCCCCGGGTGTGGATGTGGGAAATTCGTCGAGATCTGGAACCTCGTTTTCATGTCCTACAATCGTGAGGAAGACGGGACCCTGACCCCACTAAAGAACAAGAATATTGACACGGGCATGGGTTTGGAACGAGCCCTCCAAGTTCTCAACCAGTTGCCTAGTGTATTTGAAACCGATGTCTTCAAACCCATCATTGTTAAAATCAAAGAGATTGCACAAATTTCGAACCCCTCAACAGATCAAATGCATGCGATTCGCATTATTGCTGATCATATACGTTCAGCGGCGATGGCTCTCGCAGATGATCAGGGGCTTGTCCCATCCAATGTTGAACGAGGTTATGTGATACGTCGCCTCTTACGAGTTGCAATTCGTCGGGGATTACAATTGGGAATTGACCAATTTTTCCTTGGCAAGCTAGTTCCCCCAGTGATAGAGAGCCTTGGAGACGAATATGATGAGTTGATCCGCAATAAGGATCATATTCTAACCGAAATCGAAAAGGAAGAAAAACGCTTCCGCACAACTGTTCGTCGCGGGCTTCGCATTGCAGAAAGAACTCTCAAAGAGAAAGGTGAGCTAACTGGAAAGGATGCGTTCACCCTCTTTGCCACATATGGATTTCCGGTTGAAATGACCGTTCAGATTGCTGAAGAAAATGGTCAACAGGTCAATCTAGAGGAATTTCGAAAGGAGTTCGAGCAGCATCGACAAATTTCTCGGGATGCAACCCAACAGAAATTCACAAGTGGATTAGCAGACCATTCCCAAGAAGTAGTGTGCCTCCATACAGCGACACACTTGTTACACGCAGCACTTCACAAGTTTGTAAGTTCTCGAGTGTACCAAAAGGGAAGTAACATCACCAAGGAACGTTTGCGTTTAGACGTGCAACTGAACCGCAAACTGACTCCAGAAGAACTCGAGAAAATTGAAACGTGGGTCAATGACATCATCAAACGGGACCTACCAATCAGCTTCGAAACGATGTCTCCAGAAGAAGCCCAGAAACAAAGGGCCTTGGGATTCTTTGGTGAGAAATACGGTGAACAGGTCAAGGTGTATTCAGTGGGAGAAGTATCTAAGGAAATTTGTAGTGGACCTCACGTGAGTTGCACCGGTGAACTTGGTGAATTCAAGATAACAAAACAGAAACGAATTGGAGCTGATACTCTTCGGCTCCGTGCCATGTTAACCTCTCAGAAATCCTAGTTCCACTCTTTTGGAGATTAAGTGTACTAAGCAATAGTGACTACTTTTCTTTGTCTTTTTCTTTCAAGGGAAGCGGCATGATATACATTTGGGAGACATATTGATTCCCACCACAGGCACACTGTCCCTCTTTTTTGAAGACAAAATCATCTTTTTCCCAAACGCGGTCACTGGTTCGGTTACACTCTTCACACTGAAGCTGTACAACGACTCCAATCCGCTTGTATTCGATGATGTATCGATTTAAGCGGGCGTTTACGGTGTTGGCAAGCCCATATATCACCATGGATAATGCAAAGGTGATGAACATAACGTAGTAGAACCACTCGGGGAGATAGATGGGAGCAGGGAACCATAGAAAGAACAAGAATTGGCTGTAGACAAGGATCCCAAATTGCAGCATGAGGACGATGAGAAAAATCGTCGAAAGGTATCCCATGATGCGGCTAGTCCGAGCATAGGATTGAATTCGGGCCACCAATCGTCGAAGTTGGTCCATTGTGGGTTTAGGTTCTTGCCAAGGTTCAACTGTCATCGTGCGTCCGAGTGGCGTTGTAAACAGAGGCTTTTAAGGCTTCCGAAGCCGCACCTCCCCCAATAGGAGCAAACACGTCATGGGTACCCCTAAATTGGATAAGCGAACCCGAAGTTCACCCCTTCTAGCGGTCGATGCAGTCATCCATGATTCAGAGTACGGAGTAGTATTCGTGCGTCGACGATACCCACCCTATCAGGGTTACTGGGCATTACCTGGAGGAATGGTAGAATATGGGGAGACAGTGGAAACTGCATTTACTCGTGAAGTGAAAGAAGAAACAGGACTTGATGTGGAACCGCACGGATTGGTGGGAGTTTTTTCTGATCCGAGTCGTGATCCCCGTGGGCATGTGGTCAGCATCGTTTTCCATGCAGTAATTGTAGGTGGAATTTTACTGGCTAGCAGTGATGCACTTGAGGTCAAGTGGTTTTCCAAACCTCCGAGGCAGTTGGCCTTCGATCACCAAATTATCCTCGATGCTTCAAGAGCCGTCCTACGTGGAGAGGACCGCAAAACTGGTTAACTTGACGAATGGGACTCAACAAAGTTTATATGTAAGCCGATTACATCCTAGCTTGCAGTACCCCATGCTGCAGATGACGGGGTGTAGCAAGAATGTCAGGCTCAGACAAGGAAGCCATTTTGATTCGTGTATCCGAATTCTTATCCCAAGCTGTCAACGATTTAGCTGATGCGCTGAATACCGTGGCAAAACAAGTCACTGAATTTCAATCCAGTCTCAATAAAGTGCGTAGCGACTTGAAGAGTGCCCAAGTCACACCCATGGCTGCTGCCAGCACGCCTTTGATGGCTGCTGAGACCAGTACTGGCGGCCCTTCATCCGATGCAATCTTTGATTTTCTTGAAGGCGATTCAAGCGTCATTGCAACTGCCGATACGGGCAGTGACGCCGAATCCATTCTATTAGGTGAAGTTACAGCCACTGCTGTACCAACAACTGGTCCACCATCAGCAGCTCCACCCGCGGCTGGTCCTCCAAGCGCACCACCGAGTGGACCGCCTAGTGCTCCGCCCACTACCCCACCAGCCGGGCCACCCAAGGCTCCGCCGGCTGCTCCACCTGCTGCTGGACCACCAAGTGCCCCACCAGCTGGAACAACTGCTCCGCCTCCTGCCGCTGCTCCCACTGCTGCTCCAGCCGCTGCGGCTCCCCCCGCTGGAATTGCAGGATTACGGAATGAGATGATGGCAGAGATCAAGCGGATTAAAGAGATTTTTGAGACTTAGTCTCGGGCATCAATTCATAGTTGCTATCCAAAACTCAGTTGAGATAGTGCTAACCCCAGTTCCCTCTCGCAACTATTCATCACTACATTGATGCGAGGAAGGGAAGAAAATGAAAGGAATGGGTTCATGGAACCCTAGGTTGACAAGCGCCAAATCGTGTTACCTGCAAGGATGTAGAATATTTCATCTTTGTAGATCACAAGCGCATGGTGGTATTTCGCTACCGCCAGAAAGGTCTTGATCTTCGTCTCCTCGCCATCACGGTACCTCATCTCAACCGTTCCGCCGACAGACCCCTTATTGATACCAAGTTTGTCGATCGCTCGTTCATCCACAATCGGAATTTTGAGTGCCTTGGCTTCATTGTAGACTGCTTGGCGGAATGCACTAACTGCGGCTTTTGACATGGTTTCTTCTCTCCGTTATCCGGTACGGGATAGAATTGACTTTGGGGATTTGACCATATATAGGTTGCGTCTTGTTTGCTGAAAGAAGGCTAGGTTTAACTTATTCGCCAAGAATCCTCCGACTTTCACAACAAGACAAAATTCCCCTATTAGTTATCCGGACCCCTCCCTCAGGCAAAAAATCCTCGACACACTTACAGTGTTACAGCCTATCTCCGCTGCTGTAGAATGCCCTGTTTCCAGGATACGGGTTGTCGAATTCTTAACCGACGTAAATCAAAACGTTGGGAAAAGTGTATTAAGAATTGACAGAACTCAAATCCTCTCACAACATTATGTCCGAGCCCTAGTACAAGGGCAGCAGCTCTCGAAGTAGGTTATTTATTGCAATTGTGGATTTCCCATGAGTCGCGACAAAAACGCTGTAAAACCTTTTGGTGTGAATCCTATTGCAGCAACCCCCTGTGAACGGGGAGTCTGTCCAACCCTGTTGGACGGACTTGCATCGACACACAGCCATTCTACCCATCCGGTGGGAATGGACTCGATGGAAGTGCCCATAATCTTATGGGAGCAGTTCACCTTGCTCTCATTTCCTTAGAGTAGCAAGAAACTGGAGACGGGCTCGGACTAGTGAGGGGTCTGAAAATGCAAAATACGCAGAAATCCGGGGTCCTTTGTCTGACCCAAAAAAGACCTGGTAAAGAAACCGGAAGAAGATTCGTTGTGTTTCCTTGGACATCGATTGGGTTAACCGTTTCATCGCATCCGTGATTGCGGACTCTGTCCAATTGTTAGGGTCGAGTTCATCAAGTAGTTGTTGATAGAAGTTTCGAAGCTCATCTGTAATGGATTTGTGTAAATGTTTTGGAGGTGTGGAAAGGGTGGTGATACGATACGATTCAGGCGCAAAATTCGAGACCCATGTCTTTGCCCGTTCGAGTCGTGTCTTGATGTATTCCAGTTGGTTTTTAGTTAGTGACTTAGAGATTATTCCACCCTCAGTCAGTTTATCAATTGCCGCTTCAGGTTGTTGACTTTCAGGAATCACTTGTGTCAGAAGAACCGCATGGAGGAAAGGTACTTGAAGTGGTGCTTTATCTGAAGGAGGATCGAGATTAGCGAGTTCGTAGCTGCGGCGAATATCAGCGATTTCAAGGGGTGGAGCCTTTGGTGTATCAATTTGATAATAGACTCTTTCTGCCCGCTCATATTGCCCAATGTAATTGGGGATATACTCTAGCCCTAAGGTGATGCGTTTCATGGATTTGTTCTTGAGATAGATGTATCTGAGCGTCACTCCCGGGGCAACAGAGACCCAGGTCTTTGGGGTGAATCCACTGAAATCTGAACTTCCCATATCCCCTTTGTCAACCCCATTTTCGATGAGTCCTACCCACTCATTGGCATAAGGAACCGGTGGTTTGAACTTGTAGAAGGTTTCAGCAATTTCTTTGGCACTATCTCGTGACCCACCGGGAGTGGCATGGTCTTTTCCGAAGGGCTCAAATCCGACATCAAGAACCTTCCAGAGTGCCGCCCATTCGAGGCGCCATGATAGTTTCCCGTTTTCAATTGTCGTTGTGCCTTCATGATTACACCCGTCACATCGATAACTAGCGGAATAGGTATCTAAATCTACATCGACCACTGTTGTGGTGCTAATTCGGTGGCACGCCTCACAAACGACGTTAATGGGAAACCAACCTTTGGGATAGGGGTTACGTTCTCGATATTTGTTGATAATCTCCCGGGCTTGTTCTCGGTGCTTAATAGTAAACCGAACAAGCTCACGCATCTCAGACCAAGTGTAAATCTCATTGGTACTGACCAAGGTTGTATCGCGACTGAACTGGTCTAGGTAGTCACCAAAGTCCAGCCAATAGCGGTCTACCCATCCATCGAGCTCACCTTGTGGGTCCGGTATATCGATTAAACGACACCCCACATACGCTTTAGCTTCATCGGGATTGGGAAACTGGTCAAGTTGTCCAGCTTTACCTTTCCATTCGTCACTGGTATATCGGACAACATAATGCTTTGACTTGTATCCATGGTTGCGGAGTTGTTGCATTACAGTATTGGCTAAAGTGATTTCACCCCGTAACCGTCCTACATGTTGCAATCCCGAAACCGATAAGCCACAACTGCAGTCAATCTTTGACGTGTCTGCCCCCCAGTAATCAATGATCTCTTGAACGAGTGCATCAATCCAATGCTGATACGCTCTCTCTTCTGACACCATAGTCACCTAAGCTACGGATTCCAATACTGAGTTTGGCTTTATCAACGATTCGATTTTCATTCCCTAAGTGTCGACTCCGCTATCGCCCCCACCCCATCGAACACTTTTTGAATACATTTTGTGAGCTCATCAAGATTCGATTCAGTTTCAGCGGAAACCAATACCGTTGGGAGCCCATGTGTGTTCCCGATGAAATCTATCACGGCCTCGGCTTGTTCCGTCTCGATGATATCAGCTTTGTTCAACACGACAATAATTCGAGACTCATTGATCCCCGTCTCTTGAAGAATCTCCAGAGAACTTTGCATTTTCATCTGAAGGAGCTGCATATTATCAGAGGAATCGACCACAAGAAGAACAATATCAGCACCACGCATATCATCCAAGTTAAGTTGAAAGGCAGAAATCAACTCAGGATCTAAATCCAAAGCAAAGCCAATCGTGTCCACAAAAAACAATTCGGTATTTCCGGCCATCGACCATTTTGAAGCCAACGTCGTAAAGGGACGAGCACTTACTTCTTTGTCTGCACCAGTTAACACATTGAACAGACTCGTCTTCCCTGCATTATAGCACCCCACCAGACACACCATAGGAACCCCCAACTCCCGCCGTTTACGCATACGACGTTGATGCTCCTCACGATGCCGAACTAGCTCCGCGGTAACCTTGGCAATACGCTTCCGCAATCCCCGTAACTGCGCATGGTAGGCATATTCACCGGGTCCACGCCCACCACGTCGCGCCGGACGCTCACGTAATAACCGTTCACTCTCCGTAACTTTAACATACGGATAGCTCTTCTGCAAGGTTGCCAGCTCTAACTGCAATTGCGAAACACGGTCACGAGCCTCCTGCTCGAAAACTTGAAGCACTACCTCATACCGATCCAATACCGGGACGTTAAATTTGCGTTGCAGTTTAAATTTCTGCATCGAAGTCAACACATTGTAAACTGCCACAACCTCAATGTCCTCTAACTCCACCAACCCTGCAATCTCAGCAACCTTCCCTCGCCCAAACAAATACCCGCCATGTTTCTGCATACGCGTTTGAAGAACCGTTTCAATGACCTCTAGCCCAGCAGCTTCAACAAGGCTCAGGAATTCCTCCAATTGAATCGGCCACTTGACATGATCGTGAACATCACGTTGAAGCATAGCGATTAACGCACGAGTCAGCACTCATTCACCTTTCAATTATAACCCATCACTACTTGACAATTATGAAGTCGTGTTATAAAGAAGAGAGAAAAAGGCGCTTAAAGATAGTTCCCCTTGTTTAGAATGGTAAGAGCGGACCCAAGAAGGTGGCAAAGAGCCCAGCGAAGACCACGTATATGATAGCTGCAAGTATCGCCACAATCAGGGTACCAATACACTTAGACCCGAAGTAAAATCTGATGACAATCAGATATGAAATGAAAAGTACGATTCCAGCAGCCCACCAATACAATGAAAGGTACATGTCAAATAACCAATAAAGGATCGCTGCAACGATACTACCGATGAGCGATGCAATCAACGCTCTCACAAAGGCTGCTTCCATGCCCGCCATCAATTTCGCCGCCAGCATGATGACAAACGCCACGACGACCCAGTTGACGAGGAACATCAAGACAGATGCCAGAATTTGCATTAATTTCACCCACCCAAATGATGTTACGGTGCCCCCTGTTCTCTGTTCCTTCCATTTATAGCTTTGGCATCACTGCAGATGCCGAACCCCCTGTAAACGCGCCTTAAACCCCAAATCTACTGAAAACCACGTATGCCTGCATCTAACCCCTCTCCTCCTGTTAAGTTAAAAAAGGACCCGACAAAAATCCCAAATCCTCAACGCAAAACGTTCTCTCCACCACCCAAACGTAACCATTATAAGGTGCCACAACGCACAATAGTCCAGCGAGAAAGGTGACAGGACCAAACTCCTGTCTCCAGAGGTTAAACCCCGGGAACAAGCATACTTGGCTTCAACGAGGAAAAGCCGCAATGCAAGCCTAGAATTTTAAAAACCTCGATATCCCCGCTGGAAATCTGTAGCCACACCTT
>JAEOTD010000017.1 GCA_016839995.1 Candidatus Hermodarchaeota archaeon | reverse complement strand
TCTCAGTACGGGTCACGGACGAATATGGTCGACTAATGAATACCACACAGGTAACCTACTATTGGGCAGGACTCAGTCCTGTAAATCTTGTCTTTATTGGCAGTGGAGTCTACAATATAACCTTCTTGTCCAATCAAAGCGTTGGGACATATCTGGTAACAATTGAAGCCAGCAATTTACCCAACTACCAAACTAGCATCGGCATCATCATGCTTAACATTCTACCAATCGATTCATACCTTACTGTAGAAGGGCCAGCTTCCCCAGTCGTTGCAGGAGACTCATTTCTGGTTTCAGCGAATTTCAGTACTATTTCCGGTGCGCCTTTACCAAACGCAACTGTATACTACAATTGGGCTGGAGGTAATGGCACACTAATTTTCATTAGTGGTTATACATTCTCACTCAGCATTAGCTCTTCAGGGTTGGATGCAGGACAATATACTATCTATATCACCGCAAGTCATCCAAACGTCATCGAGCAATTGCGAACCGTATCTGTTAATCTAATTGTAATGCCTGCATATCTTGAATCCGATACACCTGTCATCCTAGTTGAATGGGGTGATAATTTCACAGTACTTGTGGAATTCTACGACAATAATTTACTTCCAATCCTTGGGGCGAACATCCAGTATATCTGGGGCACTCTTAACGGGTCCCTCCAATCCACGGGCACCCCAGGTTGGTATAACTGCTCACTTCCAAGTGATATTTTTGCAGTGGGTGTGTACCAACTAATTCTCACCTGTGATCATGAAGGCTATCAATATGCAATGACCTCGATCGGACTAAACATCCAACCCCGCCAGACAACTTTAGCAATTGATGAGGTTTTCACTGAATTAGAAGAGGCAGGAATCATCATCCCTCTCAATGGAACGGCCTGGGATGTCCCACGCGGGGACATTCTCTGGATGTATTTCAATTTCTCAGATGCCGATGGCGGTATTGTTCTGAATGCCACCGGGTCGTATTCGTGGGAACTGGGAAGTGGAGTACTTCAATTCGTTAACGGACTTTATGTGGCCCAAATTAATCTCACTGATGTGACTCCAGGACTCTACAGGATAACGATTTCATTAACACGTCAAAACTTTGAATCCGGCAATGCTCCCTACTTACAACTAAACGTTATTTCAGTACCAACCGAAATTTCAGGGCTACCAGACACCATTAGTATCTATACTGGTGAATCGTTCACACTACATGTAACGTTAACTGACACCTATCATAACATCGTCATTACTGATGCTACTCTTTTTGTGACGATTTCTAACCTTGGCTTAGACATGCGACCAATGCTGAATAATGGTGATGGAACCTATACTCTCGCTGGAATATCCGCGCTTCTTGAAGGAACCTCCGAAATTTCTATTCAGTCATCAGCAGCACCCAAATATGCACAAGCTCAGTCTTCTGCCACACTAATTGTGAGTCTTAGCCCCGTAGCAAGAACAGCCATTCAAGCTGGGGCCGTTATTGGGGTCGTATTAATTATCTCATTGCTCCTCTGGCTGGCATATGCACGGGTTTACTCAATTCCATGGATTGTACGAAAAATGCGGAAAATGAGTAAATCAATCGATCGCGGTCACACCCCATCATTATCGAAGGGTGAGATGAATCGCATCCAAGATCGTGATAATCAACTAGTCACAATAATGGCACCTTCGTATGAAGGCTCGAGTTTAGCAATTCAGCCGTATGTGATTCCTACCGCTGAACTCCCGGCTGAGCGAAGGTCCGAAGACGATGCCATATTAGTTGAACTTGCGCAGCTTGAAGGTCTGGGTGAGAAACAAAAAGAGCAGTTATTTGAACAAATGAAGAAGATACCCGCTAAAGATCGAGTATGGTTCATGGAAGATATGAAACGGCAGATGGCAGAAGGTCGGTTTGATTATCTAAAAACCGGGGATGCTAAAGTAGAAGACGAAATCGAACCTGATGAACAACCCGAAAGACCTCCGTTGAGTCCTGCTGAACAGGCAACATTGGTTGCAGTACTCCGGGAGGGGCTTGAACAATTTACTGTGATCGGTGATGCAGACAAAGACGCCCTGGTCCAGCAATTGATCATTATGACCCCTGAGGAGCGTCAGGCAACCATTAAGAAGTTGATGGCTCGGATGAAAGGTCTCCAGTTGGATGAACCAGAACCAAAGCCCAAGTTAACGAAGCGTAAGAAAAAGGCAGATGTTGATTCAGGCTAGTCTAGTTCTCTACTAGGTTCGATTCTCGGGTTTTCAAACTGATCTGATGGAACCGGTAAGCCTTTAGTTTCTAAGACCTCTAACTCATTTTCAGCGAGGTTAGGTGATTTGAAGCAAATCGGGGAAGGTCTTATTAGCCTGCAAAAATCAGCTCAAGGTGCGCTTAGAGTAATAAATTCAATCGATGATGTTCTTTCTTTACTTCGTGAATTCAAAGCTGAAGAAGCGTCGGGAACAGTTGGAGATAAAATCGTTCTCGTTGAAGATGCTGGTACGACAACATTAGCTCCTGTTCTCTCACGGTTGAAAGGCGTCGTCTGCACGTCCGGAGCATTAGGTTCTCATCTAGCAATTGTAACTCGAGAATTTGGGATCCCAGCGCTTATGGGTACAAATATTGACTATGAGGGGACATTAGAGACTCAGATGGTGCAAATCAAGCCTGGTGAGGGAACGACAGGTATTCTTCTAATTGAAGAAACCTAATCTTGCTTCTTCACCTAATGTGATTGCAGGAGACGTTTTTGGTGAACTCTCATAGTCATAACCCAACACAGAATGTGAGTCACGAAGTCTCCTTCTTACACCAGATGCCTACCGATCAGCCAACATTGTTCGGGGGTAAAGCAACAAACCTTGCCCGACTTTACCAGGTCGGAATCCTCATTCCACGAGGGTTTGTCATACCAATATTCGGATTTACTTCATTCATTACACAATGCAAGAAACATGAATCATATGGTAAGATGCGAAAACACCAAGATGACGTAGAAACACTTCTGCAATTAGTCGACACTTTTCACAAAAGTGCTAGTCAGTGTGAAGTGCCCCAGACCGTAAGAAACGGAATTATCAAAGGCTTTAACAAATTAGAAACTGAGTTTAAGGGAGATTCAACAGGTTATGCGGTGCGTTCTTCAGCAACTGCAGAAGATACCGAACAATTCTCTTTTGCAGGTCAAGCTGATTCGTTTCTTTGTGTCCGTGACCCACCCAGAGTTATTGAAGCGGTGAAACAAACATGGTTATCTCTTTATTCTCCACGGGCAATTCTATATCTTAATTCAAAAGGGCTAGATTTTGATAAAATTCACATGAGCGTGATAATTCAAGAAATGATTCTTGGAGACGTATCAGGCGTCATGTTTACAGCCAATGTTGTAAATCAAAATCCAAATGAACTCATTATTGATTCAACATGGGGGCTAGGAGAAAGTATTGTTTCAGGGAAGGTAAAACCTGATTCTTTTGTTCTTCAGAAAACACCTTTAGAAATCCTTCAACGTCGACTCGGTGAAAAAGCTCTCTATAGTGTCCCTTATCCTTTAACAAAACCCGAATGCACTATTTTCAAGGAAACACCCACTAAAAAACGTGAAGCATTTTCACTCACGAATGACAAACTTCATGAACTAGCCAAGATTGGACTCCAAATCGAACGCAAAATGGGTAGTCCTCAAGATATCGAATGGACCTATAAGAATGGAAAATTCACAATCTTACAAACCAGACCTATTACCACATTATAGACTATATTGAACCAACTTTCACCATTTAGGTGACCTTAATTCCAATGTTTCCAATCTCTATTTCATCGAAGGAGATATATGGGGTCTTAGACAGAGTATCATCAAGCTTCAGTGAAGCCTGGGGAACGAAAAGTGTGCACAGTCTAAGTGCTTTCTTCACCACGCTCACAAGAGGTGAAACCTAATGCCTCAAGATGAGCCAACATCGCCCACAAAACCAGATAGCACCACCTTAAAGGCAATTGCCAATAAATCACCCCTCGGAATTATAGTCATCCAAGACGAAAAGGTCCTTTTTGCTAATAGTGAGTTGGCCAAACTCATCGGCTACTCTCTAACAGACCTACATGAGATGAATGCCGATGATTTCATGAAGTTTATTGCAGATGCGGATAAATTTGAAGCTAGTCAGCGATTGAAATCCGCCACCGGGGGCGAAATCAAGACTAAATTCTACGACGTCCGCATTAAAGACAAACGGGGAGAGGTAATATGGCTCCAAGTTCTCCCTCGGGGGATCACAATCAAGAAGAAACCCGCTATCCTCGCAATGGTTGCTGAAATAACAGAACAGAAGCGAGTTGCTCAAGCTTACCAAGAATTAGTTGACCACTCACTCCAGGGCCTTATTATTATTCAAAATATGCGCGTTGTGTTTTCAAACAAAGCCTTCGCTGACATAAGTGGGTATTCAATTGAGGAAATTTTGAATCTAACGCCCAAGGAGGTTCAGGCGTGTGTTCACCCGGATTACCAGACACGAGTTTGGGGTCGAATGCGTGATCGGTTGGATGGCAAGCCAGTTCCTTCGCATTACAATTTCAAGGCGATTAGGAAAGATGGAGAAGAACGCTGGTTAGAAATGTTTGTCACTGTTATCGAGTTCAATGGTCAACCGGCAATTCAGGCAACTTTTCTCGATGTCACTGAACGACAAGAAGCTGATCAAAAACTCCAGGAATCCGAAGCCCGATATCGTGGATTATTTGATGAGTTACCCGTTGGGTTGTATCGGACAACTGCTGAAGGTGATATCATTGATGCAAATCCTGCTCTTATCAGTGTTCTAGGTGCGAAAGATAAAGGTTCGCTCCTTGAAATGAACGCTTCTGATTTCTACGTGAATCGACATGAACGTCAACGCTATGAAGAAATCTTGGGAAAGGAAGGAATTGTCACAGGTCAAGAAATCCAGTTTAAACGATTAGATGGACAAATCATCTGGGTTCACGATACCTTCCGGGCAATCCGTGATGAATCTGGTGCTATTCAGTATTATGAAGGGTCATTAGAAGATATTACAGAACGGGTAAAGGCTGAACTGGCTCTCAAAGAACGCGAACGACGATATCGTGCCCTCTTTGACAACACCAATGATGCTGTCTTCATCATTTCACTTGACTTGAAACATCTTGAAGCGAATCAACAAGCAGCTGAGCTACTGGGCTACACCCTGGACGAACTCATCGGGATGCCAGTTAGCAAAGTAGTCGCCAAGGGTGAATATGAAGATAGTAAACGTGTTCTCCGGGCATTACTTGCAGGTGATTCCGTACCAATCTATGAACGACTCTTCGTCAAGAAAACCAGTGAAGAATTTCCTGTTGAAATCAATGCTGCCCTTGTAACTGATGCTGAAGGAAATCCGCTGCACATTCAAAGTCTGGCCCGGGATATTTCAGAAAGGAAACAAGCTGAACAGGCGCTTAAGGAAAGTGAAGAGAAATATCGAACGCTAGTTGAAACATCCCCTGATGCCATTACCGTCACGGATTTGGAAGGCAAGGTTACGATGGTGAATCAACAAGCTCTCCAACTCTATGGTGTTGAGGCTGAAGCCGAACTAATTGGTGCTAATGCTTTTGAATTGATTTCTCCTGATTACCTCCAATTAGCAATGGAGAATATGCAGAAAACATTAGAGCACGGATTCTCAGGGACCATGGAGTATGACCTACTGCGCCGTGATGGGACTCCCTATCCTGCTGAACTAAATGCAACGGTCGTTAAAAATGCTAATGGAGAACCAGTAGCATTTCTTGGAGTAATCCGGGACATCAGTGATAGAAAGGAAGCTGAGGCAAGGTATCGTCAGCTCTTTGATAGTGTTCCTGTTGGCTTATTCCGAACCACTCCGGATGGCACGATATTGGATGCTAATCCCGCTTTAGTGGAATTACTTGGATTTGAAAATAAGGATCCTCTATTAGAGCGCAAGGCCTCGAGTCTTTATGTTGATCCGGAGGAACGAAAACATTGGGAGGCAGCAATTGCTCGTGAAGATGTTGTCACAGGAATTCAAGCAGAATTTCAACGGGGTGATGGAGAAAAAATCTGGGTTGAATTAGCTGTACGGGCTATTCGAAACAAGGACGGCAAGATTGAATGCTATGAAGGCTCCATGGAAGATATTACGGCACGGAAACAAAGTGAAGATGCAGTCCGTGAATCAGAAGCAAAATACCGGGCATTAGTAGAGCAATCACTTCAAGGAATCATAATCATCCGAGAGAACAAGATTGTCTTTGCTAATCCACAAATGAAAGAAGTCGCGGATATTACTCCAGAAGAACTTCTCGAGTTACCTCCAAACGCATTTTGGGACCGTATACATCCCGAGGATATTGAATGGATTCAAGAACGATTTCAAGACCGTTTTGCTGGAAAAGAGGTTCCCGATCGATATGAGATTCGGATACTATCTCATGATGGAAGAACGTTATGGGTTGAAATCCGGGTGAAGATGATTGAATATGAAGGAGCAACATCGCTCCAAGTCACGCTAAATGAAGTAACGGAAAGAAAACTTGCTGAACAAATAATCAAAGAATCTGAAGAAAAATACCGGACACTCGTCGAACAATCACTGTTTGGCATAGCAATTACGCGAGGTCCACAACTTAGATTCTTTTTTGTCAATGAAGCTCTAGCTCAAATGGTTGGATACAGTGTCGAAGATCTCTTAGCAATGTCACCAAAGAAAGTACGGGCTCTTATTCATCCATCAGACCAGGAACTGGTCATTGGACGAGCCGCAGACCGATTAGTTGGAAAAGATGTTCCTCAACAGTACGAATACCGACTGGTCAGAAATGATGGAAAGATAATCTGGGTCGAAATCTTCGCTCATCGAATCGAGTACGAAGGTGAACCTGCGGTCCAAGCTGCCTATATTGATATCACTGAGCGCAAAGAAGCGGAAGCAGCACTCCAAGAGTCCGAAGAACGATTCCGTGCACTGGTGGAAGACCTCTCCGACTGGGTCTGGGAAATGGATGTCAGCGGAAAGTTCGTGTACAACAACAATGCGGTAGAGGATATCATTGGCTTTTCTTCCGGTCAAGTACTTGGTAGAACTCCCTGTGACTTTCTCCGTCCTGAAGATGTGAGTAGAGCACAAAATACTTGGGCGGAACTCAAGGAAAGACGGAAACCCATTCGCACAATTGTCATCCAAATGGTTCACCGAGATGAATCAGACGTCATCCTTGAGGCACGTGGTAGACCTGTTTTCGATGAATCAGGAGAACTCCTGGGCTTCCGTGGAATCTGTCGTGATATCACGGATCGCCTGAAGATGCTGGAACAACTTCGTGAACTAGATGAACGACTCTAACTAAAGCTGGTCGCACTAGAATCCTTAAATGCAACATCCTGGCTCCTATCTTCCAAGAGATGAGATGCCATGATTGGAGATATTAGCACCCAAGAAGCAAATACTCTCCTCCGCCGGGCTAGCGCTGCCAGCACCTACCTCCTCTCTCAGCGCACTGCCCTCGAATCCAAACTTTTCCCAGTCACTGCATACAATAGCGTTGCCTGTGCCCAGATTTATCGAGACTACCAATACAACATGTTCAAAGAACTAGCTAAGCATATCTCTCCAGAGGAGATTGGTAAACGCTCTCGCACCCTTGCCGCGTATCCCAACATCTTGGGTGTCTGGGCCTTTATTGGCCTCTGGGGGCTGGGTCGAATGCAAGACCTCTTTGATGCCGGAGGAGCTGAAAACGAACTCCCTGAACGACGTAAACAAGTCAAGTTCATGATTGATTTCTGGTATCGCATGGCTACCAGTTACTACAACAGCGATAAACCCCTTGCTGCTGAAAACAACGATACGGCATGCGTACTCCCCGCAAATATCCTTGACATGGTCAAACAAGAGCTTCAACCCATCGACCAAGATCAGCGAGGCAAGCTCAAACGCACCATGGCTCAGTTATACCTAGCTGAATTTCTCTCCTATTGTGAATGCCGGGCTAGTATACATGAAATGGGTCCGTATCCCTTCGGAGATAATGAATACCTTATCTTCCGGGAATTCTCACCCCTCTATGATGGTTCAAGACTTATCTGGGACTGGCACAACACCAAAGCGAAATCCCCCGTTCCCAATCTCTCAGTTGCCCTTGTCGTCAAAGATATGGATGAAATGGTTTTCACTGACTTTGCCACCCTCTTTCCCAAACCCGAAGATTACTCAGAGCATATCACCCAATTTGCACTCTTCAGCCGCTATGATGACAACATCGAAACCACTCCCTTTTCTGTACTCGCTGATTTGGAAAAATTCGCCACCGATATCCAAACCGAACTTTACCTAGAATTTGCTGAATGGGATGATGTCAAGCGACTAAAAGCCGGCTCCTCAGTGTTCCTAAAATGGTTCTACATTTTCACCGATATGGGAAACATCACTAACAAAGTCACCATGGGTTTAGACGAAGATAAGGTTGGCGATTACATACAACTCATGCTAAACTCAATGGGGCATCCTGCCTGGGCTCGACTCTTCCGAAGCAAAGAAGAATGTGACAAAGACCCCTCCTTTTACGAACTCCTCGACTAGCAGGTGTACTTCTCATGGCGTATGATGTCCCGATCACCGAAGAGCAGTTCCATAACCCAACCTCAGCACCCGACTGGAAGGAATCTTACTACTTCCAACTTTATGACCCTGAAGCCAAAATTGCCGCTTTTTTCTACATATCTGCTTATCCCAATGTTCCCAAACGCGATTATCTCGTAGCCTTACTAGCGGATGGTGAAACTGATATCTACCTTAACACACTGCCAACTCCTGGAAAACTCGACACCCTTGGAGATGGAAAACTCACCATCGAACTCGCTCAACCCCATGAATTATGGAAAATCCACTTCGATGATGGCAAACGTTTTGCTAATCTCGAATTCGCAGGTCGGTTCGACCCCTTTGCCTACGATTCCAAGCAAGCCTACAAGAAAGGAGTCCTCGAACAGGAACACTACGAACAGGGCTGCTTCGTTGATGGAACAATACGACTAGCGGATGGCACCGAACATCAAATCAGCTGTTTCGGACACCGAGACCACTCATGGGGGCTCCGTGATTATGCTGCCATCGATGAATGGAATTGGATAGCAGCCCAGTTTTCCTGGTGCACAATCAACCTCATCAAACTCAAAATTGGTAATAAATTCGAAACGGCAGGCTTTCTCTCTAACCTCGTGGAAAACCAACACCTCACCGATATCACCTTTGAAACCCACTTTGAATCCGACAACCGGACTCCTAAGGGCTTCACCGTCCACTTCACCGACAAGAGAAAGAAACGATGGCAACTTGACTCAACGCAACTCCAAACCATGATGTACCCCCCTCGCCAATCCAAACCAGGACACGAAACCAATATCTACGAAATCGTCTCCCAATTTACCCTCAAAGGTGATCCCGGCATCGGCTATGGAATATCTGAATTCCTCATCAGCCGAAAACCATCCAAATAACAGGAAGATTTTCAATGCTCAATTTCAGCTACTTGATTCCTAGAGTGCTTGCGGGTTCTAGTCTTCCCCGTGGACGTGAAGACCTTGAACGGTTATACAACGAAGGAATACGGGTTCTTGTCACGGCAATGGAAGATACCCAAAATAAAGAACTCGTCAACGAGGTTGGCCTCGAGTACCATTATTTTGCAGTCCTACCGTATGGAACCCCCTCTTTGAAACAAATCAATGAGTTTGTCGATTTGGTAAATACAAACCGTGCGCAGAACCGACCTGTTGCTGTTCACTGCTACATGGGCTGGGGTCGTACAGGAACACTACTTGCAGCTTATCTGATTAGTGAAGGGATGAGTGCGGACGAAGCCATCTATGAAGTCCGAGAAAAACGCCCCAACTCTATTGAAACCCGGGGACAAGAACAAATCCTGCATATATATGAACAGGCTTTAGCACTTCGAAAATGACTCTTCTGTGTTCTCCTTGTCAGTGAAGAGAAGAAATGATGAAGTGGACTCTAGTCTTTCTTCCAGAGTTCATCGCCAATGTATGGGCCGATGCCACTGGAATCCTTTGGACCCACTTTGACAGTCCACTTTGAGGCTTCTTCGGTTTCACCACTCAGGCGTGCAGCCATTCCAGGGCTGATAAGGATTCGGTGGTTTACCTTATCCTCAACACCAGATTCCTTGATGGCTTCAGCAATCACATCCGCGGTGAGTTTTCGTCCTGCAACTGCAGACTGAATACTCAGTCCTTCGGTGTCAACCACAACGAGATATGCGTCAACGCCAGCCTGTTTGATGTCACTTTCCACGGTGAAATAGGTTAGGGCAAAATTGGAAGTATACATTACCGGGGAATCTTTATTCGGAGAACCAAATTCTCGAA
Organism: Candidatus Hermodarchaeota archaeon; assembly: GCA_016839995.1. Classification (GTDB taxonomy): domain Archaea; phylum Asgardarchaeota; class Hermodarchaeia; order Hermodarchaeales; family Hermodarchaeaceae; genus Hermodarchaeum. The sequence continues at coordinate 2,732 of JAEOTD010000017.1, read as the reverse complement.
GTCCTGCTTCTACCGCAACAGGTTTCACAGGATCTGTATACAGGTTGGTTCGCAGAAATGTTAGCGGTAATTGGACCCACATATCCAAACTATGCAGGACTAAGATATCGGCATAACGGATAATCATAGACGCACCGGCAAGGGTTTCTTGCCATTTTGCTAGCTCTTCTGCTTCACCTTCCTTGTGATCCCCCCACACAGAGATTGGAGAAGCTAAGAGGGGAAATCCTACTCCTTGATCACCTTCACGAATCGTTGCTCGCCGAAGCATGCTGAAATCATCAACGGTTGCACCTAAGGCTGCTCCAAATTCATTACCTGGATCTAAAACAACATCAACTCCCATCTGATCCAAGGTTGAAGCAATGGATTTCAGTTCGGATAAATCACCAGGAGCATAGGCGACAAGTGGACATTGACATTTCAATGCAACATCCGCTAGTTCCTGCCAGGTCTCTGTTGTGGCAGCATAAAGGAGCGGACGACGTCCCTGCAGGGCTTCTGCACCAGCTGCCAAGACCTTAGGGTTAAGGGAGCATAACATAATTGGCCAATTAGTTAGCTCACCAAGCCGTTTTGCGGCTTCTGCGAACTTTTTCGGTTCCCCGGAAACTGATCGGAGAGCAATTCCATCCAATCGCAAATCCATACCAATGTACACATATGTCCAGTCTACGATGGCTTTCACCCGTTTCTTCATTTCATTAGCGGATGCGGTGTCAGCAATATCAATGAAGAAGGCAGTTGGATGCATGTACCGCAGATCATGACGGTAGAGTACAAGCTCTCCGCCAATCAAGACTTTGTTCTCACCAGAACCCACTTGAATTTCCTTTACTGGAGGACGCATGAGTTCTTCGAGCTTGTCCCGTTTCGCTGCATATTCTCTTTCATGATACAACGGAGTACAAGCTTTGATACCAAGAGTGTATTCGGCTGCTTTGGTTGCAAAGGCCATGCAATTTGTTTCACCACATTCCCCACAATTGGTTTGGGGAAGCAGTGGATAGATGTCCATCGGTCCTGCACGTTTTGCCATATGAACGCCTCAGGTGCTCCAAATAGGGTTCAGATATGCTGAGTCTCTAATTTTAGCTTTTGTGCTTATGATACGGTTTTGCTGAATAGTTGTCTGGTTTCATTGAATGAACTGTTCTTGGAGTATCCGTTCTTCCAATGAATGTCCGCTATCAAATAATACTTTGACAAATTGAGAGCGATCTTCTTGCACCCTAACAGTGTTCGGGAATTTCACTTCATCAAAATCTGCAGTTGCTAAGACCGGTCGTTTACTTGGGTCAAGAATTGTAAAATCAACAACTACGGTCTGAGGAAGGAGCGCCCCTGTCCAGCGTCGGGGTCGAAAAGGGTTGAGGGGAGTTAATGCCAATACGTTAGATCCTATTGGAATAATCGGACCTCTAGCTGACAGATTATATGCCGTACTACCCGCGGGTGTTGCCACGAGAATACCATCACAGATGAGCCTTTCAAGGCGAATCTTGTCATTAATTGAAATGCGGATATGCGCTGATTGCTGAGCTTGTCGGATAATAGCAACTTCGTTGAATCCGATGGCGTGATGAGTCTTCTGATCTGCGGTTGTTGCTTCCATCCTTAGTGGATAGATCTTTTCCTCTTTGGCTGCCTTAATTCTTTCAAGTAATCCCTCTTCTTGAAACGTATTCAAGAGGAAACCAATGGTCCCCCTATTCATGCCATACAACCGTATGTTTTGATTTGCGTATTGATGAAAGCAGCGAAGCATGAAGCCATCACCACCTAGGGCGACAATAATTTCAGCTTCCTCAACGGGGACAAAATCATACTGTGCTTTCAGTGTATCAAAGGCTTTAGTGGCCCGTTCAGTGTCAGAATGGACACAGGCAATCCGTGACGAAGGCATGATGGTTCACGAGAACATTAGTGGTTTTCATATTATCGATTCATCCACAATAAACATTGCTAATCTCTGGAATGCTGTAAATCGCAAAGTCTTTGAACTCCAATCAAATACATGTTTTGAATCCAGCCTTTGAGGTTCAACACATGGCAGTGGAAATCACCCAAGAACAGGTGAATGGGTTCCGGATGGACCGGCATTTTCTCACCAACAGGGCATCAAAAGATGATATTGACCAAGTAGTAACGAGAGTCTGTGGTATTCAAGCTCAAATGCCTGCCGCAGCAAACCTTCAACTCTGGTCACGAATTCAAAATATAACCTCCGAAGATATCAACAAAGCCCTTTGGACTGCAAAAACCCTACTCCGTACTTGGTGTATGCGAGGGACTGCTCACTATCTTCCAACCTCCCAGTTTCCTGCATATTTGAAAGCAATAATCGAGCCACGCATTACCCGACATAAGGAATGGTTGGCTAAGCGTGGAATGCGAGAGTTTGGTGAAGTGGCGAAATTTGATCCTTCACAACATGATTTCGAAGCCATCCTCTCAGCAGTTTCGAATGCTCTCGCAGCCGGGCCCGCAACACGAGACCAAGTAGCTAATGCCGTTGCTCAAGAGGTGGGTCCCGAAGCCCGACCATGGGTGGATACCGGTTATTATATCGTTACAAAGCTTCTAGCTTATGAGGGGAAAACCTGTTTTGGTCCAGATATCGAAGGAAAAGTCTCACTTGTCTTGACTGATCAGTGGCTCCCAAGACAACCCTCCATCAAGAAAGAAGCCGCCGAGGACACAATACTCTCAAACTATCTCCAATGTTATGG
>JAEOTD010000131.1 GCA_016839995.1 Candidatus Hermodarchaeota archaeon | reverse complement strand
TAAACAAATTCTCGTTGTTTAGATATTTCAAGTGCTACGAAATGTAACCGACTTTCAAGATTTGACAGGGATACATCATCTGATTTTGGTTCAACGCGATGGGGGAAAAGGAGCGAAATATGAAATATTTCTTCCATCAATTCAGTAGTATTCCGGAATTGATGAGGTTCATGTCCGTGATCAATTAACTCTTGTTGATATCGTTCCTCAAATCGTTTTGTAAATAAATCGAGTTTCTCTCGGAGAGTTTCACTGGGAGTTCCACGATAGACGATTGCTGTTCGAACGAGGTTTCCATCATTTATCAGGACACGAAATCCTTCGTACGCAATTTCTGATAATTGAGCAGTGTCTTTTGATCGTTGTTCTTCATTGACATCAATCGAAAATGCTTGTATAGCTTGGAGGAAGCCTCCAATAAGTGAGCCATCACGACCGTCTTCTCCGATTGTATCAAATAGTGCTATACCTGAACCCCGGTTGAGAACTAAAAACCGTGAGAGATTTGTAACATCGTTGTAAATGGATAAGACTTCCTGAAGTTTTTTCTCATGAGCTAACTGTCTGGGTTTGAGATACCGTGAGTGATACCCTTTACTATACAACAACCATATGGAGAACACGAGTATAGCAAATAAGATTCCATAAACGATGATTTGATTGAACAACACCGCTTCAAGAGGAAGTCCTGTATTGACGGTTCCATAAAAATGAGTGGCTGTTCCTTCAGCATAGGTGGTGTTAACATATCCTCGCTTGAAGAATTCCAAATAGAAGGTAATCGTTGACTCTGCAGAGTACGATCCAGGGGAAAAGATTGTAGAATATACTCCCTGATCTTCATACGACATTTCAACGAACTGAATTTGTCCCTGGGGATTGGTGTAACTTAATCGAACGGTAGCCTCGGAAATGATTTCTCCTGAATTCATGTCCTGTACGTTGACCACAATTTGGAAATCTTCCCAACCAATTTCGCTGTTATTAAGTGGTGTAATTAAGGTTATTTGTGCTTGATTCATCGTTGTAAATACTTGATCGCTGAGACCACATTGGAAACCTGATGAAAAGCTCACAAGAACCCTACAGTCACTTCCCGCGAACTCCCCACAAAACGATGGGATTTGCCAACCTTGGCTTTCTAGCGTGTTGAGACTAGTGTCAAATGTTGGGTTTGAGTCCAATATCAATTCAGTTCCATTAGGGAGAAATATTGAGACAAAACCAATATTTCCTGTTGGCTCAATTGGACCCAGCTCACCGAATACGCGCATGTACTCTCCAGTTAACAGATAATCTGATTCAGTCACGTTTTCCCAAGGACCATCAGAGGACTCACTTTTTTGAATAAACACTTCTGTGACATAATTGGATCCAAGAGCAAATATCGTGAATCGATCTCCGGAAGCAGCAATATTCTCATCCAAGAGGAAAAAGCGTGTAGAGGCATTAAATGAGAAATCTAATACTGTCAACCCGGAATTGTCTCGCACACCAAGCATTTGCCATCCCTGATGTAAATTGAAGCCAAATTGGTAGTGTGAAAAACCAGTGGGTGGGTGTCCAATCGGAACTGTATAGTTAGCCATCCATAATGAATCCGAATTTGGCTCAATCAAAAAAGATGAGAGTGCTGAACTTGGATTCTCGCTTTTCATTCCCATGTAGTACTCGAAGTCAAAGGAAATCGAGTAAGAGGAGTTGAACACGAATAGGTGAGTTGTTGACCACGCGTTGGAAAGGTCAATCTCATTTTTTGATACAGGATCTGCATAGATATCTACTTCTCCATAACTGCCAAACGTATCTTCAACGGCGGTTCCATTTAATGTGAGTCCTACTTCGGTTGGAGAAGCAAAGGAACCGATTTGATAGTTGAAGTTATCAAAATAGATGTGACCATCTACATCAAGATTTGATGTTGTAATTTTTGAGATCTCGATTTTTAATACAAGAGAGCCATTAACGGGTACTGATGGTACAAGAAGTGTTGTCCATGAAGTTGGATGGAAATCTGCAGTAGTGGTTAACCAATTGGCAACTGTTGTACCAAACCCTGTTTCAACACTAACCTCAATAACCAACCAATTTGCGATAGTGATATCGGAAGACATCTGTATATCGAAATAAAGGGTGAGTGAATCCGGTGTAATTGAAGAAATATATTCAAAGTTATTCTCGATTTGAGCATGCCTTTGAAGTAGCAGTTTTCCGTATGTCAATTCGACATCCAAGCATGATCCTGGGTTTCCTCCCGTTGTATTGCTGACTGAGCTAATCAGTCCCCCTCCAGTGTCTGTAACGGTCCAATTGTTCCCCGTTTCCGGATATAGTTCAAAATCACCGTTGGGTAGCGGGTTCTCAGTTTTTCGGACGTTTTGAATATCGGCATGTAATTGGTAGCCACGGTAAGACGTGGGATACCAATCTGCAAGATAAGAAAACGTTGTCGTGTTATACGCATTATATTGAACTGAACTATGGTTATGGATGAATTCGTAAACATCCATAGGAGTACCTGAACCAGTATACGGTTGAGGTGAAGGAAGCAAGGGTGTTTGTGCTGGACTCTTTGATGATGTAGTGGAAATACTAGCGATTGAAAGTAATAGGAATATTACTATTAGAATTGGAAATCTGGTTTTCAATGCTCACCCTTCAAATCAGTAATATCTGACTCCATTTTGATTTCGTATGGAACTTTAAATTGATTTGGCATCACCTTTGAATTTGGAATGTTCTTTCAGTACTTCGAAATCTGGTTTTCACTGTTTTCTGGTGTGTAATTTCTAGAATAGAGCTGTTCTGTGCCGTATTGGTATTCTTTTATTAGGATGAACTTACCGAACTGGTGAAATGTGGAATGAAAATGCTGAAAAAGAAAGTAGTGTTTCTGTTTTTGTTCGTTGGTCTTCTTGTCACTCAATTCGGGATAGTTTCTTTTTCGGGTTTTCCAAGGAGTTCTGTATCCCCCCCAATTGCTTCAATTCAAGCAAATAATGCGATTCCGGTTCAAGCTTCAGATATTCGTTTTGGCTATAATTATCGGGTGACTGATGGGTCATCACCTTATCCGGAACAGGTTGAACCAACCCTCACCGTACTTAGTTCTGGAAGGCTGTTAATTGGCTGGAAGGAAGCCGACACTGCTACTGGGGGTGGTCGGCGTGTCGGATTCTGCTATTCCGATGATGAAGGCCAAACTTTCAGCCCCAATATACTGATGGAACCCGTTGGACCCGGGGAATACCAGTCGGATCCTTGGCTTGTTTCGGATAATAATGATAATGTCTACTTTGCGTTTTTAGAATATGGAGGTTTAGACGAGGGTATGGGTGTAGCAAAGACACTAGATGGAGGCGCGTCTTGGCTGTCCCCTGTTCAAGCTAGTGATACCACTGGATTTGACGATAAGGAAACAGCTTGTGTTGATGCCAACGGGAATATCTACTTGATGTGGGATCACTTTCCTCCTGTAACTGATACTGAGCTGGTTTTCACCAAATCTACCAATGGCGGCGCATCATTTCAACCTACTCAAACTCTTGGGCTTTGGGCGACTCACGGGGGGATACCCTATCTCACCTGTACACCGAATGGCACACTGTTTGTATCGACAATTTGGGACTCGAATCCTGATGGTCCATTCGACACAATCCTTTTCATGAAATCCTTAGACTTTGGTGCCACTTGGACAGCACCTCACCAAGCGAGTTCACCAGGATCAGGTGAAATTTCAATCATCACTGTCTGTGCTACGGATAGTAATCATCACATTTACATCTGCTTTGCAGCGGGTTCACCAAGTGATAAAGAGGTTTATGTGATGAAATCAGTTGATGGGGGCTCCTCTTGGTCAACGCCTGTTCGAGTAAATGATGTAACAATGAACATGCAACGGATGGTGGAAATGCACATTGACGCTGATGATAACATCCATGTGGCTTGGTTAGATGCTCGGAATAATATGTGGGATATTTACTATAGTGTCTCAACTGATGGTGGAGTAACCTTCTCAGAAGATGTGAGGATAACCACTCAAGGGTTCCCATTATCATTCACTAGGCCTGGTGATTATTTCACCCTTCGTTCGGGACCCACAGGAAAACTATACATTGTGTGGACCGATGGTCGGGCAGTAACAGATCAAGACATTTATTTCGCAAAACAGGACATGGCCGCACCCACCCTCTCCCTAACTCCGTTAGATCCTGTAAACACTCTTCAACCCGTAACTATTACCGTTGAAGCCACAGATGATGACTATTTGAGCTATGTTGAGCTATTCTGGCACACGGATCAGAGTTATACTCATCATGTTCAAATGCTGGAGGTCTCGGAGAACACCTATGAGTATACAATCCCTGGAAGTGCAGTTAACGGTTCCACACTGACGTTTTATATCGGAGCCAATGACACTGCAGGACGTTACACCCGGCTCCCATCTGATTACGAACAGTTCTTCAATGTACCCATCCTGGTCCCACCACCTACCTTGTTGATAACTCTCGTGATTGGAGTTATGATTATTGTAGTTGTCATTGCAATTGCTGTGTGGTATCTGCGACGTGAATAAGAGCTAAACTCAAAGCAGTTCAAAACCGATCTGGATGAATGATTAAATACCACTTGCTCATTGATAGTTGGCGAAGGGAAGCACATTGAGCGAAGAAGCCTATATCCTCGAGTTCTGTAGACAATGGCTGCCAGCTTGGACAGGTAATGAGCCTGAGACCCTTTTGGGATTTTATACCGAAGATGCCTTCTACAGTGATCCAGCGCACCCTGAAGGTTTGAAAGGGCACGAACAGCTTCGGGAGTATTTCACGAAACTCCTTGCGGCCAATCCAAATTGGCTTTGGGAACCAGTCGAAGTCTTTCCTACTGTTCGAGGGTTCACCCTGAAATGGCGTGCAGCAATTCCAGTTGGGAAAAAGAAGATAGTGGAATTAGGCATGGACATCGTGGAATTAGAAGATGGCAAAATAAGTCGAAATGAAGTCTATTTTGATCGGTCACGGCTGCTTGAGTCTCTTCCGAAGAAAAAGAAGAAATGACGAAGAATTACCTACGTTCTAGCCTTCGGTGATGTTGAGTCGCTGGTAGAGTCCTTTGTTGGTTTTGTAGATTCCTACGTACTCTTTGAAGAGGTCATCATAGAATTTACGGTTCTCAGGATTAGGTGTAAATGTTTTCGCGATTTGTATGAGGTCAGGTATATCTTTGAAAGTGATTTTACCAAGCCCTACGCTGGCAATGAAAGCTGCTCCTCGGGCGTTGGCTTGTAGAGGGTCATGGACCTGACGAATATTCCGGTTGAGAATATCTGCATAGATTTGGCACCAAATATTTGATTGTGCACCGCCACCAATCATGTTAAGTGTATCAAAGGGACGTTTGGTGAATTTTTCGACCGCTGCAAGAACCCATCGGCTATTGAAAGCAACCCCTTCAAACACCGCGCGGATGAGGTGCTCCTTTTTGCTATTGAGTGAGATGTTGAAGAATCCACCACGTACCGTATGGTCTTCAACTGGTGTCCTTTCTCCGTAGAGCCACGGGGTGAAAATGATTTTATGACTACCAACGGTGACTTGTTCGACAATACGATCAAATTCTTGGTAGACGTCTTGGTTTCCGCATTTGGTGTCGTCGTCAGGGTAAAAGACTTGATCTCGGAGGTAGGTCAGGCAAGCACCTGCGGTTTCCTGTTCATTGGCAATGAAGTAACGTCCAGGAATGGCAGAGGGAAGTGATGCAATGTTGCTTCCAATATCGGTTTTCTTGAAGGGTACATGGCAGGTGAGCCAACTGCTAGTCCCAATATAGATGTGGCCCTCATAGTCTCGAACGGCGCCTGAGCCAATTACAGCGGACGGGATGTCAGAAGTGCCCACAAACACTTTGACTTCTTCACTTAATCCTAGGGTGTTGGCGACCTCTTTCTGGAGGGTTCCTAGTACATCAGTTGATTGCTTCAATTTAGGGAGTTTTTCTCGGTCAACTCCTAGTCGTTTCACGAGTCCGTTGTCGTATTGGGGATTGTTGATGTTCCTAGTGTCGGTAATCCAGTGTAGCATCATTGTGGCAGGGGATGAAGCGATTTCACCTGAGAGTCGGAGGTTGATGTAATCTGTTGGTTCCAAGAACATTGAGGCTTGTTCATAGATCTCAGGCAATTCATGTTGGATATAGAGAATATGGGCTATGGGATCCTTACCACTTTTCGTGGGAATTCCTGCGGTTTTTCGAAGCCATCGTAGAAGATTGAATATTGAGTATCCTTGGATGTTGATGAGTCCCTTGAGTTTTTTACGGATATAGGGTTCGCCTCGTGAGTCCATCCAAATGATAGCATTCATGAGGGGCTGTCCGTTGGTATCAACAACGACGGTTCCCGACCATTGACTTGTGTTACTAATCGCTATGATATCTTTAGCTGGGACAAGTTCTTGATCAATTAGATTCTTAGCCGCAGTGAGAAAGGCTTGCCACCATTCTTTGGGATTCTGTTCTGCCCCTCCACCAGGAAGTAGGTAAAGTGGAGTGGTTTCACAGGCCCAACCAATAACTTCTCCGCGTGTTGATACAATTGCGGGTTTCATCGCGGAGGTGCCATGGTCAATTGCGAGGACATATTTGGTGTTATCTTTTGAAGCTGCCATAAGTGGAACCTCTCTCTGATGTGAAATAGTACTAATGTGAAGTCTTTTCTGAAATAGGCTTCGGGTAAGAAACTTCGATCTTAGAGGGATAACTCTTTGACGTATCCTTCGGAATCGATGGACTGGATTAGAAGCGGACTGCTGCCACCGGTTACTGTATCAAGTTTCAGATACTCTTGCATGACCCCTAGAAATTCCATGGGTTCAACACAAGCTTCAGGTGGGAATACACCTTTCATCGGGATTTTTCTTCGGTGCATTAGTGTTGCACCAATTGCTGCAGGAATTCCTGTGCCTTCTCCCATGGCTTGGCCAATGGACCATAACGAGAACACGTATTGATGGGGTTTACCTTTCTTTTGACCTCCAACAACGATTTTTACGCATCCCCGTTGTTCACCGAACTTCGTTTCTTTAAGAATTTTCTCGCGTTCTTCAATGATGTAGGCTATAGCAAAATCACGGGGTGTAACAGGTGTTCCCTTTACATTAATCGGGTCTTCACCAGTTAATCCTAATTTTACTAATTTGATGATGAAGTTGAAATATCGGTCAGGGAGGACGGTGCCCTTGTTGGTGACACGTTGACATTGGAAATAATTTGGGAGTGTGATTGTTTCGGGGTGTGGATACGGATAGCATAGATGCGTGCCAATGTTGTGGAAACTAACTTCTTCTCGTAATGCAATGCCTTGTTCGTCGAAGAAACACACCGTGCGTTCTTTTCCTTCTAGGAACATTGGGATTTCTGAGGTCATGGCATGAATGCGGTGAGCAATTACCGCAGCGCCTTCAACAGGTTCTCCGCCATGTGCATGGAAGATATCAATGGAATCAACACGGTCCAGGAGCTGTGTGGCGGCGAATCGTACAAGGATGTTTGAGACCCCTGGAGAGCTGCCCATACCAATTAGAGCAGAGAGATTCGCTTTCTTAACCTTGGAATCCATGGTTAACAAGGCTTGTGTTGGTTCGACGTCATCACACACGTCAACATAATTTATCCCAGAGTTGATAACAGCCTCTAGTATCGGAGGCCCAAAACGATAGAATGGTCCAACACAGTTGAGTACAACATTCGATCCTTTGATTACTGATTTAATACTCTTAGGATCAAGTGCATTCACTTCGAGAGCAGTACATTCTCCACCAAGCTCATCAGCAAGCGTTTGGGCACCTTCAGTGTTGATGTCAGCAATGATGATTTCATCAAAATCTGGGAGCTCTTTGAGGGTTCGTACGGCAACACTGCCAACGGCTCCACACCCGCCAAGAACGGTGATTCGGGTCATGGGTTTCATTCATTTCAGCTGGTATTTAGTTGTACTGCCAGTTTCAAGGTCATGGTTTTGGTTTCCATAATTAGTGATTTACCATATATCTGTAAAGCAAACATTCTTATCGAATTTAGATGGCTTCATATTTAGCCATAAAGGAGTAGGGGTCAGTTCTAACAAGTACTGATTATCTTATATGGCATGAAAGAAAGATACAATAACTGAGGTCACTAATTGTGGCAGAAACACCTTCATCTCAACGGTGGATATTCAAAATCATCCTAATGGGTGATTATGCAGTTGGGAAAACCTGTATTATCCGACGATACGTCTCAGACACCTTCATCGAGGATTACAAAGCAAGTATCGGTGTAGATATCACATCCCAAGAACTCACCTTTGAGAAGGATCAGGTACAACTCCAAATCTGGGATATGTCCGGTCAAACTGACTTCAAACTGGTTCGTAGTCAGTTCATGAGTGGGACCGACATGGGTATCATTGTTTTTGATCTTACACGACCGAGTAGCCTAGAAAATGTCTCACGGTGGATTAACGAAATTCATGCTATGGTTCCAAAGCTTCCACTTGTCCTTGTTGGAAATAAAGCGGACTTAATCAACGAACGGCAGATTTCGAAGGAGGCAGCAGAGAAGGCGTTAGCTGACCATAATATGCTTTTCTACACTGAGACCTCAGCAAAATCAGGGACAAATATTATCCAGTTGTTTAATGATATTTCTCAAAAACTTTTAGCAGATGTCAAATAGAGAACTGGCCCCCATCATAGTAGAGTTTTGTAAGTATCCCCATACACCTTCACTTTGGATCCATCGGACACCTTCTACACGTCAATTAGAAGCCCTTTTCAATCACCAAATGCAATAACTCCTTGATCTGCTCCTACGAGCTGAATGCGGGAAAAGTTCCTTAGTCTGAGAAAGGAGTTGCTAGGTACTATGCCTGATCGATTAGCCATCATCAAACTCGGTGGGTCCCTCATCACCGATAAAAGCCAGCCTTATACATTACGTGAAGAGCAACTAAAACGTATCACAAAAGAAGTTGCTGAAGTTCTGGGTCCTTGTGTGATTGTCCACGGTGTGGGCAGCTATGGTCATGTTCCTGTCATCAACCGGAAACTCTATGACGGCTACAAGAAGCCCGAACAACTCCCTGACCTCTCAAAAACCATGGTCGAAGTCCTTCAACTCAGAATGACTATCTCCGAAGCAGTGACCGAAGCAGGTCTTGCCCCCGTAATTTTTCTCCCTAGTAACATCTTCTTCATGACAGAAGGTGAAATCACAGGGCATTTCAGTGGAGGGTTTCGCCAATACTTAGACCTTGGAATGACACTCCTCATCGGAGGGGATATGTGTGCTGACTCTCAACGGGGTTTTAGTGTCTGTTCTGGCGATAAAGTCGTTCAACTTCTTTCTCGACTCCTCAATCCTCGAGACGTTATTTTTGCGACCGATGTTGCAGGGATTTATACAGCAGATCCAAAGCTAGATCCCAAAGCCGAACTGATTCCCCAGATTTCTTTGGGTCGCATTGAGGAGTACGAAAAAATGGCTAATCAAGCTGCGACACCAGATATCACGAAAGGAATGCGGGGGAAACTGGATGAGATTAAACGAATTGAACCTATCTTGAAGGCAGGAGCGGAGGTTGTCATTTTGGGTATGACTGAACCTGGAATTCTTCGCCGGTATATGAATGGTGATTCAGAAGTGCCTTGTACTCGTATCACACTCTGATACTAACTAGTAAAGCACCCTAATGCGTGGGTTACTAATTCTTTTTACGGAGTCAATACATACTGTTAGGAAGTAAATCAGGTACTCAAAAAGAAGGACGGATAGGTGTGCCCGTAAATATAATCGCATTTTTTTCTTCTACATCATTGAAACGCCGTGTATCGGGAATCATGGATAAACTTGGTAGCACACAAGCAAAGGTGTTTACTCCCGAAAACTATGTTAGCGAAGGAATGAAACGAGACAAGACAATTCGTGACCAACATAATTACTTGTTTGTGGGTTCGGGTGGGACTGAGGATGGAATATCGAAATTTCTACAAAAGACCAAAATACCACCACCTATTCAACTCCTGACCCATGAGGGAGATAATTCACTACCAGCCGCGATGGAGGTTCGGAAGTATCTGGATCAACAAGGAATTACAGCACGAATCATTCATGACTCCTTAGAGAACCTCATCGATCGGATTTCAAATTGGTGCCAATATGACTCGATTTTAAATCGCCTTACAGCGAGTAAAATCGGGATTATCGGAAATCCTTCGCCTTGGTTGATTGCTTCGGGGATTGATCAGCAGGCTGTGGCAAAGAAATGGGGTGTTGAATTTAAACAATATCCAATCAACATGCTGACAGACCGCACAAATGATGATCTATGGGAGGAATTCTCTCCCAACCTTGAGAAGTTTCTCAATAATGCTGAGTCAATTGATTGTAAAACTCACGATATCCAGAAAGCAGCTATTGTTGCCCAGTCGTTGGTTGCTTTTTCAAAGAACCATGACCTAGATGCTGTTACAGTTGAGTGTTTCAAACTCCTTGAGGAAACAGAGATTTCCGGATGTCTTGCAGTATCTCATATGAATACGTTAGATAATGTAGTGGCAGGATGTGAAGGTGATTTACCAACAACCTTTACGATGCTTTTAGGAAAGTATCTCACGAATAATTCCTTATTTATGGCTAATGTGGTTGATGTAAACGTCGACAATAATTCCGTGGTGTTCGCCCATTGCACGGTGCCTACAAATATCATTGAATCTTATGACGTCATGTCACACTTCGAAAGTGACAAGAGTGTAGCAATTCGTGGGAAATTCCCGTTCCGAGATATCACCGTCTTCAAAATGTTTGGAAAAGACCTTACCGACTATTGGGTGTCAGAAGGTGTAATTACCAAGAACCTTTCAGAAGAGCATCAGTGCCGTACACAAATTCGAACCACGTTAACGGAATCAGTGACGTACTTCCTCGATAATTCCTTGGCAAATCACCATGTGATAATTCCTGGAAAGCATAAACAGCGCATTTTAGATTTCTTTAATTTCATCAAACGTCAATAAACCAAATCTGCGCTTCTCTGTACTATTCGAGAAAGTTAAAAAGGCGTCTTAAGTGCCTGTCCTTTTCTAGGTGAATTCAATTGCGAATTAAGCGAACAATCGATGATCGTCCATTAACTTGGCATAATCTTTGGTTTCTTGAGGCGATTATCTCTTTGATTATCGTTGGTGGGGTTTACGTGCTTATTGGTCAGTTCTTTTCAGTTCTAACGCCTTTTTTGGGAATTGGTTTGATCTTTTCTGTTGTGGGCTTACCGATTGTTGTGATGACACTCTATATTGTGGGAAATGAACGCCGATTGGGTCGACTGAGGCGGACAGTAGAGCGGGTTTCCAATATTGAGAATCTCACCACTGATCAGAAACATAGTCGACGGTGGGAACAATGGATTAAACGCCAATATGGCAAAAAAACTGAACCTCTTTCTGTGATTAAGGAATTCACCATTCCGTAAAGGTTGAATTTTTCCAATTGAAATACCTTGATAGTTAGGGAGTCATTTCATAGAGGTCTTTGTGCTTTAGGACCTGTTCCCAGGAATGCTTGTATCGTTCGGGATCGTGGATTGGTTTCTGAATCATTTTGGTGCAGAATTCTGCTTGCTTGGGAGTAGTACTTGATTTACTGTACAATTGTAAAGCGTATTTGGAGAAATCCCGAACCATGAAGTCGAAGATTTGGTCAATTGTATCATCGTGCAGTCCATAAACTTGGGCGTTTTCTAAGATGAGTTGGGCGTACACAATGAGAGCGAAAAGTTCAGCAATAGCCATGGAGAAATCGGTGTCTTGTTGCTGTTCGGGCGTAGGTGTGGCGTTTGCAAGGAGTTCTTTGAAGAAGTTGATTTGTTCGTGAAATATCTTGACGTTTGGAAGGTCATAGTTGGTGAATACGGTGTTGTAGTCATGGAATTGGATTTTTCCCAAGCCCCGGGTTGGGCCTTGTTCAAAGAGGAATGCATCGTGTCCGGGCCGGTCTTGACGTGAAACGGACTGGTATTCTTTAGGATTGAAGAAGTAGTTGAAAATGAATTTTGCTACCAAGGCGAGGTTGACGTGAACAGTGCCTTCAAGTTTCGGTAACGCTCGGATGTCACGAGCCGCCATTTCGAAATAGGTGTCTTTTTCAAATCCTTTAGCTGCAATGATATCCCAGAGGAGATTGATGACCTCTTCGCCTTGGAGGGTGACTTTCATCTTCACCATGGTGTTGTACAGAATATACCGGCGATCTTCGGGAGAGGCGATTCGCATATAGTCTACAGCCCGCATGGCAAAGAGCTTCATTGCAACGAGGCGAGTGTAAGCGTCGATGAACATTTGTTTGACGTGAGGGAAGTCAGTGACCATCATCCCGTAGAGTTTTCGGTTGCTGGCATGGTTGAGGGCTTCATAGAATGCATGTGTACAGATGCCAATGGAGGCCACACCTAGGTTGTATTTCCCAACATTGACTGTGTTGAGGGCTGAATCCCACGCTTCTTGCCCCTGAGAGAGAATCTCATCTTGTGTGATTTTGTAGTTGTTAAGACCAAATTCTGCAACGAAGTTTTGACTATTGCAGACGTTCTTGACTAGATCATAATTTTGGTTTCGATAATCTGCCACGAAGAAGACATATTCACCGCTGTCAGCCATTTTTCCAAAGGTTGACACCATTGGGGCCGTGTTGGCGTTGCCAATGTAGTATTTTGCGCCATTGGCTAGGTAACTTCCATCGGACTGGGGAGTGAGGCTCATTTCTGTTGAATAGATATCAGCCCCATGGACTTTTTCTGAGAGTCCAAAGGCGAACACCGCACCATCCTTCAAGTGTTGGGCGGCTTGTTGTTTAAGTTTCTCATTCTTGCTCATCCAAATGGGTCCCAATCCGAGTATACTGACTTGCCATGTGTACCAGTAGGCGAGTCCGTAAAAGGCAAGGATTTCATTAAACGCATAGTTCCGCCACATATCCCAGCGAGCATCTTTGTCCCCATATTGGGTGGGGGTAAGGAGAGTGGAAAAGATTCGGTGCTTCTTCTGAAACGCGATGAAATCCTCATAAAAGGATCGATTGTGGTCGTCTTCTTTGAGTTTCTTTTTCCCCCGTGTTTCAAAGTACTCAATGGTTTTCAGCATAATTTCATTTGACCGTTTATCGTGAAACTGATACGTGTAGTCTCGTGGGTTCAGCAAGAGCATGATGACACAATCCTTGGAGCAGGTGATTTGGTTGTTCTATTTATACTAGCAAGCTGCATCATATAGGTTCAGTAGGTTCTACAACCTCCCGTAAAGAATCTATTCATATTGGAAGGATTTTCATGAACCAAAGTACTGAAACACAAGTCTACGGATACCGTTGGATTGTCTTATTGGCGTTCATGTTCATTGCTGCTGTCACACAGATCCTTTGGATTATGTTTGCACCCATTTCATCGTTAGTCGCGCTATTACACGGGGTTACCGAATTCGACATTGCTTTGCTGTCGCTGATTTTCATGGTGGTCTATATCCCAGTGTCTATCCCCTCGGCGTATTTGATTGATAACAAGGGGTTCAAATATGCTTGCACTGTAGGTGCAGTTATCACAGCGATTTTCGCTGTTTTTCGAGCCTTTTCACCTACATACACTTTCCTTATGATATTTTCAGCCTGTATTGCCATTGGACAACCCTTTGTGTTTAACAGCCCAACCAAAATCTCTCGACGTTGGTTCCCTGTCAAAGAACGAGGTCTAGCAACGGGTTTGGGCACCATGGCGATATTTCTAGGAATCCTTCTTGGATTACTAGTGACACCCTTCGCAACTCTGTTTTTCGGATTTACCAACATGATGCTACTCTATGCCGGTATCGCGATCATCGCTGCGATATTATTCATTTTCATTGCAAAAGAACACCCCCCTACTCCACCTGAACTTGACGAACATGAAGACGAAAAAATGATGACAGGTCTTCGCCAACTCTTTGGCATCAAACAATTCTTCATTCTCATTGTACTATTTTTCATCGGACTCGGTATTTTCAATGGCATTGCAACCTGGATTGAACAAATTCTCATTGATCGCATTGTTGATCTAACCCAAGCAGGAATCGTAGGTGCTGTCTTGATATTTGGAGGAATCATTGGCGCTGTAATCATACCTGAACTCTCAGATCGATATCAACGCCGTAAACCCTTCATTCTCCTATCTCTTGTAATGGCCATTCCATTCACGTTTCTACTAGCATACTATCCAAACTATAACGTAATTCTCATCTCTGCTTTCTTACTTGGATTCTTCCTTATGCCAGCTCTTCCTGTTGGACTCCAAGCTGGAGCAGAAATGACGAAACCCATCCCTGAAGGCACCTCAGCAGGTGTATTGATGATCTTTGGACAAGCTGGGGGTATTGTTTTCATTCTCCTCATGAGTCTCGTTAGCGACATAACTACCACCTTCTTCTGGGCTATGATGTTGCTCATTATCCTCAATCTGATTGCTTTAGTTGCCTCATTGTTCTTCAAAGAAACAGCTCGATAACAAAATCCATACACAGTTCTTACCCGGAGCAAAAATACCGCTCCGGGATACTCTTTTTATCTTAATTGAAAAAGGCTTATTTGGTTTCTAGTTGCAGAAAGTGTTCAATACTTCGTATCATGATTTGAAATCATGTGAGTGATGGTGTATTTTGATGGCCCGGGCGTACTGGTATGGAATTGTTTTATTCATTGTCGCGCTTTTTCTCCAGTTGATTCCGTTTCTTCTTCCGGCAATACTGACGGGAGGGGTATTGAATATTTGGACCGGAGATATCTTTTCATTTGGGATTTATGTAACCTTGTCTGCTTTCTGGGATCAAACATTGAATAATCTCTTAATGCCAGTGATGATTATTTTGGGGGGATTATTTGGTGCAATCCTTTTTGTTCCCCTTTACCTTTGGGTCCATCGGCTGATCTATAAGCGATCTCGGAACTATGGGTTTGTTCAACATGAAGTGAAGCCGAGTCTCGGTCGTTGGTTGCGTCGAGGTATTTTACCCACGCTTTTCGCTGTGTACGTCAGCATTACAGTAGCTAGCATTATGGTTGATACGTTGGGTCTTGGTTTTCTGACGACAATTTTTGGGAGTTCAGTTGATCCATTTTTAGAGGATGTTATTACGCTGAAGATCATGTTGTGGGGAGTAACTGGACTTGCGGCTACTTTCATTTGTAGTGCTTTAGTTGTGCCAACGTGGTTTCTTGATGATGCGGGATTGCTAACGTCGAATGTGAGAATTGATAATCCGCTTGATGCGGCGCCAAACCATTTACCGAATATTTCGGGCGTTGGGTTTTGGTTAGCGCGACTGCTCAAGGGGTATGCGGGGATTGCTGTGATTCTTCTGTACATTACGATACTTACTGAGGCGATTGTTTTGAGCTGGGAATACTTCCTCCTGTATGGTTTTGTGGAGTTGCCGTATCTCATCGTAAATTTGCTTATGTTTCCACTATATCCGGTGATTATTCTCTTGTTGTGTTTACCCCTTCTGATGCTCTTGGACTACTTTGTTGAGTCTCGTCAAAGGTATGTGGTTCGCATTGGTGGTTGGTTAGGTATCGAAGAGCATTTCGACAAAAAGAGTTGATAAATCAAAACGACTATTATACCTCAAAGCAAAGGATAATTCACTCCTGCTTTGGATAGGTGTGTATGGAGTTGTTGTCTGAACGTGTAACGCGGTTACGGGATTATAGTGTCAGAACCAAGCCATACATCTCGTCCGAGCGGGCTGAGCTCCTCACGGATTTCTATCAATCTCATGCACCGGAAGGAGAATCGATTCCGGTCACCCGTGCTCTTGCCTTCAAATATATCTTGGAACACAAGAAACTCTATCTTGGTGAGGGAGAATTGATTGTTGGTGAGCGAGGGCCTGAGCCCAAAGCGACACCGACTTATCCTGAATTATGTTGTCATTCACTCAAAGATCTTAGGGTGTTAGATCAGCGAGTTCAGGCTTCATTTTCCGTTAATGAGAAGGTGCAACGGGTCTATGCGGAACGTATTATCCCCTTTTGGCAAGGGAAGACAATGCGGGAAAAGGTGTTTTCAGCCGTATCACCTGAATGGCAGCGTGCTTATGAAGCAGGAATCTTTACGGAGTTCATGGAGCAACGTGCCCCGGGTCATGCCATTTTGGATAACAAAATCTATCATCGCGGATTATTAGAGTTTCAACGTGAAATTGAGCACGCCATAGGAGAACTTGTTTTTGCTAATGATCCTGACGCTCGTATGAAAGAACAAGAACTCAAGGCTATGATAATCACCATTGATGCATTGATTTCGTTTGCCAGGCGTTATTCGGAATATGCAGCCGAGTTAGCACAAACTGAGCAGGACTCAAAGCGACAGGATGAGCTGAAAAAAATTGCGGCTGTGTGTGCTCATGTCCCTGCACAGGCTCCTAGAGATTTTTGGGAAGCACTCCAGATGTATTGGTTCATCCATCTTGGTGTTGTAACCGAACTGAATGTCTGGGATTCCTTCAATCCAGGGCGCTTAGATCAGCATCTTAATCAGTTTTTTCAAAAAGAACAAACGGCTGGCACAATGAACGTAGAGTGGGCTAAGGAGCTGTTGCACTGTTTTTGGGTGAAGTTCAATAACCAACCGGCACCTCCAAAGGTGGATATAACAGCTGAACAGAGTGGTACATACCAGGATTTTACGCTCATCAATGTTGGCGGAGTAACTGAAACCGGTGATGATGCGGTAAATGAACTCTCGCATATGATTCTTGAAGTCTGTGAAGAAATGCAGCTCATAATGCCGAGTCTTTGCATTCAACTCAGCAAGAAAAATCCCAAAGAGTTCCTTACTCACGCGTTGAACGTGGTTAAGGCCGGATTTGGTCAGCCTTCCATTTTCAACACGGACACCATTATCGAGGAGTTCCTTCGTGCCGGGAAGTCATTAACTGATGCACGGAATGGAGGACCCAGCGGTTGCGTAACCATTAGTGCCTTTGGTAAAGAGAGTTGCATTCTCACGGGATACTGTAATTGGCCCAAAATCCTTGAAATTACATTGAATGATGGTGTCGACCCTCGAACGGGCATTCAAGTTGGTCTACACACCGGCAATGCAACTGACTTGAATTCATATGATGCACTTGCTACTGCATTCAGTAATCAGTTGAAGTATTTCATTGATTTGAAAATTCAAGGGAATAGTGCGATCGAACGATTATACGCCGATGAGATGCCTGCACCATTTTTGTCGATGTTGTTTGATGACTGCATCAAGAGGGGTAAGGACTATCATAATGGGGGTCCACGATACAACTCGACATACATTCAAGGTGTAGGAATGGGGACAATCACTGATTCTTTGGCTGCAATTAAGTTTCACGTCTTTGACCAAAAGAGCATTTCACTCTCAGACCTAAAAAACGCTCTAAACCAAGATTTTGAAGGTAATGAGGAATTACGCCAACGGCTATTAACCGAGTCTCCGAAATTTGGGAATGATAACGAATTTGCCGATTCTATTGCTCAGCAAGTTTTTGAAACGTACTTCTCATTCATTGATGGTCGTCCCAACACAAAGGGTGGTGAATACCGGGTTAATCTACTCCCGACCACTGTGCATATTTACTTCGGTCAGGTGACTGGGGCATCGCCCAATGGACGGAAAGCGCATTATCCTTTATCCGACGGAATATCCCCTAGCCATGGTGCAGATACCTGTGGACCAACGGCTGTGATTCATTCGGTTTCGAAAATCGATCATGTCAAAACCGGTGGAACCTTACTGAATCAGAAGCTTCTACCTAAACTTCTCAAGGATGAAACAGGTCTAGCGAATCTTGCTGCTTTGGTGAGAACGTATTTCCGAATGGGTGGTCATCACATCCAATTTAACGTCATAGATGCAGACACACTCAAAGACGCACAAGAACATCCCGAACAGCACCGAGATCTTATTGTCCGAGTAGCTGGATATAGTGACTACTTTGTCGATATCGGTAAAGCATTGCAAGATGAAATCATTGCTAGAACCACCCAAGAATCACTTGATTCGAAAAGATAAATTCTAACAGTGACTTATGTTTCTTGAATGCTGGTTTGACCCCTCTTTCTAGCACGGAGCACAATTCCAGTTGGAATTGCAACGAGTGCAATGACAGCTGTTGAAAGGAACAGGGCTACTATAGTATTGTAGATCGGGGCATTTACTCTAATCCGGAGTTCATTTCCAAGTGCCTTCCATGTCCTAGCAATTCCAGTTAGGTGGCTTTGTAATTGAGCCAAATCCTCTGAAAAAGCGTTGATTGATTCGTGTATATTTTGGTGTTGCTCGTAGACTTCTGCAATCCCCCAAAAAGTATCTTTCATGAGTGAACTATAGGATGTGTGATCATAGGTTGTAAGCGATGCATTTGTGCTCAACGCAGAAAAGTGATCCAGAGCGGATTGACCGTGAGACAGAGCAATTGTGAGGTCAATTTCAGTGAGGTATTTTGGTAGGATTGACAAAGCAGATCGATAGGACAGATGTTGCATGGTGAGCATTTGTTCAAGAAGGATGCCTTGTTCGTAGAGAAATGCAAGAACGCGCTCATCACCGTCGAGACTTGATAAGTAGTTGATGAGATTGATTGGTGAGAGGTCTAGACTCATTCTGTTGAACGCGTTTGCTCCGCAACTTACAATTGATGGGTCCACATTGAAGATTTCATAGGTCTTGAGGTCCCCTAAGAGGCGCTGGTAGATAAATACAGAATATTCAAGAGGTGGCACTATTCGTGAATTGGGTGTCGGAGTAATTTGTATAGCACCAAAGCCCACGGCTTCTCTGGCTAGTGATAAGTTTGCATAACTTATCGTATAATGCCATCGTCCATCACTTGGATATGCTACACTATCCCCTAGAGCTCCTACTCCTGGGTCCATAATCCAGACTTCATTAGTCGTTTCATTATATCCGACTGCCAGAACAGCATGACCTGAACCAGTGTCACTTGAATGCACGTTCAAATCACGTAGAATGTCATAATCTTGTACAGGAAGATAGTAGGGGTCCACCCAGAGGAGTAATGGGTACCCTGCATCAATAGATTGGCATAAGGTTTCATGGGCTCCTGTTTTTCCATTAAGGATTTGATAGTCAAGGTTCCAGGCATCCATAGTCTGTGCAAACATTTGCCCAACCTCGGTGTTATTATCTATCATTACTGTGTATTCGATTTCAAGGAATGATTCTAGGTATTGCACCTGATAGAGTTGACGATAGACCGGTCCTGCAATCATCATTTGAATATCTTGATAGCTGACATACACAGCTGAGAACCCAATCCCAGTCAGAGAAAATACATCATATAGATTCAAGGGGAGACCAATGTGCTGTAAAGCCATTGATACACTTGCCCAATGACAAAACCCGTTGATTTCCTGCCAGACATAGGGAATTTCCTCAATGTAGGTTTCTGATTTTAATGAAATTGGAGTGGCCAGGAACCGCCATTGGGTTCCTGATGTTGATGCCGATGAGAGGGTGAAAAGGAAAGAAAGACAGAGCACGAAAGTAAGCGTCAGTCCAAGGAAGGCTTTTTTGTGATTCAAGTAATTTCACCTCAGAGGTCTAGACTTCAGGTCGTGCAAGGCGTTTCGTTCCGATGACGATTGTGAATCCACCTATGATTAGCAGGGTAGCAACACCAATGAACCCAAAGGCATAGGCCATTCCTGCTGGTCCAAAGATACTCCGTATGGAGCTAAAGAGAGGAAACCCGAAGATATCACCAAACATTGTAATCACGAATGGGGCAAAGAGGGCAAACTGAACGCCCATCGTTGTTGTGATGACATTCATTTGAAGTTCGGGAGACTTGGTGTCTTCGTAGTTGGGATTCAGTGCGGTCACTCCTACTGCAAAGATGATTGCCCCGCAAATGACGATGTAACCATAGAGGAGGAAGAAGAGGAATATGGCAATTCCTTGGGCGGCAATAAATGAGATGACAAGAGCCGGGATGATGGAGAGCGGAATTGCGATGATAAATGAGGAAACGAGTCGAGCTTTGACATACCGTGATACACCTGAAGGTGTACTTCTGATTATCCAGAGCTGGTTCTTACTTTCCATGAAAGCCGTTCCACTGAAGGTGAAAGATCCAATGAGTGCTAAACCGATTCCTCCGACAAAAATCAGAGTCATCATGTCAACTCCTTCCACTTCACCTAGGCCAATCATAATTTGAGACATGACAATGGGTAGGATCACTGCGAGAATTATACCATAGGCAATTTTCGAGAGATTTGAAGCTTTGCGGAAGAAGTCTTTCGTACAAGTTACAACGAGAGCTCCAAAGGAACCTGAACTAAGTTTTCGAATTCCACGGTAGACGACGTTCTCACCTTTGACGGTTGTGACTTGCTCAGTTC
>JAEOTD010000130.1 GCA_016839995.1 Candidatus Hermodarchaeota archaeon | reverse complement strand
TCCATTAGGAACGGGAGGATGTCGCAGTTTCTCCTTAATTAGGAAGCCGACTAAACAATACAACTTTAAGAAACATAGTGTGACATCGTAGGCTAGAGCAAAAGGCGGAGCCCTTCAATGTCAACTGATCCCTTTATCAGAACGCCTGCAATCTACACCGACATAGGGGACATTAGTTCAGAATCTGCTGGTCAGCGCGTTCGTGTCATGGGCTTCGTCGTTGACACCCAAAACCAAACTGGGTTCACCTTAAGCGATGATACTGGCCGAATTTCCGTGGTCACCGAAGAACCCCCTAAACTACAAACCTTTGTCAGAACATTCGGCACAATTACCATCTCTCAGGAGGGCCAACCTCTGCTTCGCGCTGAAATAATTCAAGACCTCACCACACTTGATAAACAGTTATTTAAGCGTGTATTGAAAATAGTCCAAGCCGCCCCCAGCGGGAGGAGTTCCTAATTGCTTGAAGCAAAATTTGATGATGCAAAAACCTGGCAGTCCCTAATTAGCGCTATTTCCGCCCTTGTAGATGAAGCAAACTTTGAGATTTCACCGAAAGGCATGACCCTTCGGGCCATGGATCCATCACGGATTGCAATGGTCGACTTTGAGCTACCCAAAAGCGCCTTTAGTGCCTATGAATGCGACGAAGAAGGTCACCTTGGCATTAATCTTGATGAGATGGATAAAATCGTTAAGCGTGCAGGAGCTGGCAATAGCCTGGAACTCGCACTTGATCGCGAGAAAAATCAATTACAGATTACCCTTCAAGGACGCACAAAGCGGAGTTTCAAAATTTCACTCATTGACCTTGGAGCGGATCGACCTCCAACCCTAAATGTAGATTTTGGAATTAACATCAAAATTACTGCTGATACGCTTAAAGAAATCATACAAGACGCAAACGTCATTAGCGATTTCATCCAAATTGATGCCCAACCGGACAACCTAACGATTTCTGCTCGTGGAGACACTGGCAACCTCGAAGTAATGATTGGGAAATCGGAGGAAGCCCTCCTCGAATATACCGTAAAAGAACCTGCAAAATCCCTTTACGCCCTCGAATACCTCAATGATATGATGAAAGCCGTAGCAGCGTCTGACACAGTCCAATTAGAGTTTGGCAAAGGAACTCCAATCAAATTAGTCTTCGCAGTCAGTAGTGGCGGACATATCACTTACTTCCTTGCTCCACGAGTCGAAGACGACTTCTAATCATCAAAACACTAATTTCCGAAACATAGGATACGAAAATGCAAGAGGATATCTCAATCTATGAAGCAGCGAAATACCCATGGTCAGTGATGGCTCGGTCTCTGCTCAAACAACTCGATGTTCCTCTTGCTGAAGTCGATAAGAATCTCCGCATTGTTGACCGTGCAAAACAACGTCTAATGGATGCCATAGAAACCCACTCCCCACGGCCGAAACGTGGATTAAGTGATGATGCATACGCTGAACTAACTAGTTTTTTCATCGCCAAAGCATTAGTCGATGCAATAGGCAGTATGTACCTTCGACGACGATGGGCAACCATTGAAGCAAAATCGACAGAAGATTTCTTGATCAAAGAATCAGATGGAAAATTAGCCCAGTTCGCAAAACAAGAGTTCGATTGGCAAATTTCATCTAATGGTTCACGGATTGCTGGGCGGACCTACAGTCATAGTATACATTTCACGAATTACCTAGCTGCCGCCGCAGGATTTCACGAACGTGAATGGAAACTCGTGAATAAACGGCTCAACAACGGCTTTGTGATGCTTAGAAAAACCGAAACAGCACGTGTTCTCCGCGCTGCAGTTGAAAAACTACTCATTCGTGACATCAAAAAGGTACCCGCTGATTTCCCCCCCAACATTCAACGAGTATATGAAGAGATTGCGGTTTTAGTCCAAAAACGCGCTGACCGGTTAAAACAAGAAATTGAAGGCGAAATTGTTTCAGAAGCGTTTCCACCTTGTATGCAGGCTCTTCTTACTGACATGAGGCAAGGTAAGCCCCTGTCCCATATTGCCCGATTTGCTATCACCGCGTTTCTACTAAATGTTGGAATGGATGTTGATTCGATAGTTGAACTCTTCATGCAAGCTCCCGATTTTCGGGAAGACTTAGCTCGATACCAGATTGAACACATCGCCGGTAAAAGGGGCAGCACAGCATACACACCACCAAGCTGTGCCTATATGATTTCTGTGCGATTATGCGTTGACCCAGATAAAGCAGGAACTCGACGACACCCCCTGAATTATTACCGTTATAGGAGGAAACAGCTATCCAAACCTTAGAGTTCCTCATTAAACAATTCGCGAACTACTACCGCAGCGCAGCGATAGCCATCACTCCCCCTCACCAATTTGAAACACGAGAATTTGCGTTTTTCTGGTTTGCACGTGAAGGAGCGCTTCGACATACAAGCTTCCACAATCCGGAGGAACTCGTTGAATTCATGGGCAAAGAGGGACCAGCACACGTATTTCATTCAGCAGCATACTATGAAACTCCCGATGCCCCTCAAATGCCATTGAAAGGCTGGAAGGGTGCTGATCTTGTATTTGATATTGATGCTGATCATTTCGACCTACCCTGCCAGAAACAACATGATTCTTGGTGGTGTCTTGACTGTGAAAAAAATGGGCGTGGACATCGACCCGATCAGTGTCCCCAGTGTAACGGCACACGACTCAAGACCTTGAAATGGATGTGTGGAGAGTGCTTAGCAAAGTCGAAGCACGAAGTCATCAAAATCACTGAAAATTTCCTCGTTCCTGATATGGGCATCTCGAAGAACGATATCACAATCGTGTTCTCAGGACACCGGGGTTACCACATTCATGCCTTTACTCCTAAGCTGCATAGTCTCGGCTCTCAAGAACGTCGTGAAATCGTTGACTACATCTCAGGCACTGGAATTGATTTTCGATACCATGGCTTTGTTGAAAATTCATATGGCGTTCCCAAAGGTCCCGATTCCCGGTCCCTTGGGTGGGAAAGAAAAATAGCAGAGGGTATTCGACAACGATTTCGGAAGCCCGAACAGCTCAGCCATATTCCAGGACTTAGAGCGAACCAGATTCGAACTCTACAACAAGACGCTAAATCCATCTACAAACAACTCGCAGAAGAACCTCCCCGATATATTACCCCTAAAGGTGTAGGGCAAAAAGCCTGGTATACTATCGCTCAACACGTGGTCGAATCCTATTCGGCTGTGGTTGATGAACCTGTAACCACTGATATTCACCGCCTAATACGCTTACCCGGATCGCTGCATGGAAAAACTGGATTTCTCGTCAAACACCTCGATTTGGCCAAGTTCGATGATTTCGATCCGTTTAATCATGCTCAGGTCTTTTCAGGAACAGCGACAGTGCAAATCTCAAACGCTCCCGCCTTTACCTTGAACGGGGAACATTATCCTCCAATGCGCGAGATTAAAAAGGAGCTTCCCCTCTCCGCTGCTATGCTACTGCTCTGTAAGGGTGTAGCAGAACTCGTAATCTAACGGAGGGAACATCTCTGTATATGGCTCTCCTTGAACGATGGCAAGCAGAACGCGATTCCCCAGCTCTTCTTCCCCTACGTGATGCATTCTTTCAGAACATACGAGATTATGTTGAGCAAATCCTTGAACAAAGTCGTGCAGAAGACACCTCAGATCTTCAACGCCAATTATTCGAAACCGAACTAATGAATCTTCGATTCATGATGGAAAATTTGCTGACAATACGCGTGCAGAAAATCCTCACTAAACTTGTTGAACAAGATATCGACTATGATGTCTTAACTCGTAGTGAAAGACGGTTTGCTGACCAATCTTCCCGAAATCTTCGCTCCGTTCTCATGCCCGTCGATGATTTGTTCTCTCCGCTGGAAACCAATGCCAAGTCCCGGCTGTTACTTATACGATTTTTAGAAGAACACCCTCAGCTCGTTGGAGTAGATTTAAAAACCTACGGACCTTTCAAACCGGATGACCTGGCGGCACTTCCTGCGGAAAACGCCCGGCTCATAATCCGTAAAAATCAAGCAGAACCTGTTGAACACGGTGAAATTCACCATGAAAGCTCCTAAAACCATGAAAACTTATTGTGCGCGGTGCAAAAAGCACACAGAACACGCTGCTAGTTTGTACAAGAAAGGCCGTGAACGTGTTCTTTCTGCTGGGCGACGCCGTTATGACCGAAAAGAATCCGGTTACGGCTCACAACCCAAACCCATCCAAAAGCGCTTCTCCAAAGTTACAAAGAAACAATCACTACGACTGAAATGCAAGGACTGCGACCACGTAACGGTTCGAGAGGGCATACGCCTGAAAAAACTAGAATTGGTCTAGTCATGGAGTGAATAAATCGTGACAAAAAAGAAAAAGACCATTGATGAACCCCGGTCCCGCTTCCTTCTCGTTAAGTGTAAAGAGTGTGATCACGAACAGACAGTCTTTGGATGGGCAACTCAAGAGGTTGCATGTGATGTTTGTGGAAAACCCCTCACTAAACCTACTGGGGGTAAAGCCCAAATCATCGGCGAAGTCATCCAAGAACTAAGTTAATTCTCAATTCCCAGGTTCTTAATCATAGGTGGTTCCCATGGCTAAAAGAGAAAGCAAGTCCTCATCTAAACAATCTAAGCTCCCAGAAGTTGGCGATATGGTGATCGCAACCGTAAACCGAATTACATCACATGGCGCCTATGGCAAAATGGATGAATTCCGGGAACAAGAATGCTTCATTCATATTTCAGAAATTGCCTCAACATGGGTGCGCAATATTCGAAACTTCGTTCGCGAAAATCAAAAAATTGTAGTTAAGGTCTTGCGTGTGGACCTTGATAGGAGCCAAGTGGACACCTCCTTACGCCGAGTTACTAAGGAACAAAGCCGGATGAAAATCCAAGAATGGAAAAGAGCTCAACGAGGAATTAAGCTATTGGGGTTAGCCGCTGAACAGATGAAAAAGACACCGGAAGAAGCCCATGAAATAGCAGGAAAACCCATGGAAGCCAACTTCTCCGATATGCTCGAAGCCTTAGAAGAAACCAAAGAGAAGGGACCCAAAACACTCGTTGACATTGGGGTCCCTAAAAAATGGGCAGATGTCTTGTATGAACTAGCACAGGCCCATGTCGTGATTCGAGATGTAAGTGTAGAAACCACAATCGAACTCACTTGCCAGGGCCCTGAGGGAGTTGAAGGAATCCGAAAAGCCTTACTTGCAGCTCAAAAAATTGTTGAACCCACAGGGGGATGTGTTTTCCTTGAAGGGGCTCCACGGTATCGAATCCAGGTAAGTGGTAAAGATTACAAGCAAGCACAACAAGTACTTGAAAAAGCTATTGAGCAAAGCTTTAAGATCATTGAGAAATGTGGTGGGGAAGGAAAAGCAACCGCTCGGTCATGATTTAGGCACAGATTGAACTGAGGGAAATTACTCTGACAAAACTCATGAAAAAATGTAGTCGCTGTAACAATTACACCCTCAATGCTAAAGAATGTCCTACTTGTAAGGGACCTGTATTAAATGCTCATCCAGCTCGCTTTTCGGTTGAAGACCGTTATGGCTCATACCGTCGAAAAATGAAGAAGGAACTCCTTTCCACACAAAGCAATAATGGTGAGACACCCACCCCGTAATTCAAAGATGGCTTGTTGTTTTGGTTTACCAGTTCGGTTTCTATAGCTGGTGAACTGGGTTGCGGTGAGGTTGGTGGACTCGGGGGTGTAGGAGCAACTTGGATTGTGAGGGGAATAGTCACATTCAATCCGTGGTAACGAGGACTGTCACTCATGTAACGTAGAAGAACAGTCACCGTTTCGCCTGCGATGAGGTTAACGCCCCAATAATCCGCATCAATAGTGATTCCGAGTACATCTGAGGTGAAGAGAAGACGTTCTCCCGTAAGGATGGCGTTTTCAATTGAAAAATCTATATCGTTGAGTTGTCCTTCTAAATCAAGATCGATATAGCCTTCTCCAGTGTTTTGGACTTCAACATGAATCGTGCCGTTGTCATAAGCCCAGGAATTCGCCACAAGAGCTGTTAATTCATATTCGGGTGCACTACGGACAGGAATACTAATCGAAGTATTTAATGTGGGAGCAAAGCCCGCAGCGTTTAGTGTGACGTTCACATTCGAACCAACCTGGAAATAAGGCTCTGCTCGAATTGTCATCATCGTAAGCTCTCCGGGTAGAATTGTTAAATTACCGGTATCGGACGTAATCCGGTCGTAATAGGTGGTCAAAGAGGCAGGTGCGTCAGTAGTGGGATTCCAGTAACTGATATCCGCCGAATAGATTGTAATCGGGTGGAGCCCAGTGTTCTGCACTCCAACCACAATTTGTGAAAGATCTGCGGATGGATCTACGTCATAATGTACTGGAAATGCACTTGCCCCAGTGATTTCCATGCTACTTTCGATGTAGGTGTAATTACACTTGTAGATTTTCATTAACTGTGTTTGGCTGAAATAGGTGGGGACGAACAAGCTGAAAATCGTTTTACCTGGTTCAGTATCCATTGTTGGTTCAGGTCCAGGCTGTCCAGTGGCATTGTTGAGGGGAGGTTGAACACCGACTTGGCTTCCATTAAGCCAAAGCATGTTATAGATTAACGTCTGGAAGAATGGATCAAGGTATTGGCCATTAGCGTCATCCCAGAAGTGGTGTTCAGTGGGGACTTCGTCACCAAAGACTTCACCCGCAATCCGGATCATCCACTGCCATTTACCCTCATCGCCACTCAACCCAGACCGTCCTAACCCGAAATGCGCAAAAGCATAGTCTACACCAAACATTTTGCATATTCTAAGGGCCTCAACATAATCAGTACTCATAAACATCCGGCCAACCCACGCTATCTGGGTCTTATTGATAGTGGCATTATCAACTACAGTATACCGGTCACCGGCGCCACGCGTCCAATACCCATAATCCCACCATGACACGTATATCGAGCCTTCGGGCGTATGGTGCTGCATCCAGGAAAATGCTTCAAGATAGTCTCGGTAGAACACAGCGTCACCAGAGGGTAGACGTCCTCCGGGTGTAATCTCTGGACCACCCATCTGATTTACTGCTCCAATGGCCGTAATCGTTGTCCCGAGGAGTAATACAATGAGGAAAAGATATACGATGGTCGCAAATCCCCGCCCAACCGGTGGGGTAATACGTCGGCGGCGACGAGTCAGAATGGTTCGCTGCCAGAAGATAGGGCGGAAGGGTCGAATAGACATCAAAAGCCCATACGCGCCAAGGATTGCGGCAGCTGGTGCAAGAATTAGAGCTAGTCGAATCATTGATCCGGTGAAGTACAAAGCCGTCAGGGCGAAGATAATGAGCAAAATATCGGTCTCACGTTCACGCTGAAAGGCAATGTAGAATCCAAAGGGCATAAGAAGAATCAAGAAACTGAGGTTGTACCAGAAGGTTGCCCAGGGTGAAGGCAGGTGTTCACCCACAGATGCAAGAAGAAACGCATTTTGCCGGATTAATGGATCAATGACAGTATAGAATTTTCCAGCCAGATTTCCGAGAAATCCCTGTCCTTGACCGGTAGATAAGGTGAGAAACAATCCCGATTGGAAAAGGTATCCTAAACCTACCACGATAAGGGCACACAACGCACCAAAAATGTAGGCAAAGTAGGGTCGAATCCGAGTTGATAATCCCGTGAAGCGTGTTGGCATACCAAATTGGGTTAGTTGATAGGTGCGACTGAATTCGATTAGAAGAAGGAGCCCCCAGATAAGCAAGGGTATCATCCCTGTAGTGGAGGTGGGCCAGTCAGGACCGATTCGGGGAATACACACTGCAATGAGCATTCCTGTAATGACCACGCCCGAATAAGTCACTAATAATCGACGTGAATACCGGCGGAGTAGCACCATAACGAGGGCAAATATTGCTAGAATCTGGAATATGTAAAGATAGACACTCCAGGTCGCAGAAAGATAGCCCAGCGCTAGTCCTCCCATAATGGCTGAGGCAACAGAACCCTTACGTAATGCCCGAATAAAGAAAAACAGGGTTAACAAGATAGCAAAAATTCCCACCGTTTCATTGTCAAAGAATCCTGCAATGGTTCGTTGAGCATAGGCGGGTAGTATAGCCATGAAGAATGCAGCAAAGAGTCCAACTTCTTTTGAACTCACTTCAACACCTAGGGCATAAATTGCCAAGACGCCACATAGACCAAAAATTGCAGGGAACACAACAGCCAGGAATGTCAAATCAATGTTGATTCCGATGCCCTGAATAGCCAGATACATCAGTGCTGCAGTGAAGGGAATGCCGGGGTATGAAGATCGGGGGATATTCCGACCACCAGGAACCCACGTCGTTGTATCGTACCACCCAAACCAAGCGCTAAACCCATTTTGTAAAATGTATTCGACTTCTCGGAGGTTATACCAGGGGTCGAAGGCACGAACCAGGATTTCAAATCCAATCATGGGAAGAAGTCGGAGAACCAACGCAATAATACAGATAATAATGAGTGCGACGGCTGCAATGATATTAGCTCTGGAGATTTCCATTCTTGGTCCATGTAAGTACCGTCGAAGGAAGGACCATATGGACCGTAACGCGCCGCGTGCTGACATTCAGTCACCAAATGGTGTTGGGGTGGTGCCATGATAACGACGTCTGCTTAAAAAATTTCTCGTAGCGACCACACTATGTTTTTTCCGGTTATTTTGCCAAACCTTCAATGAAAGCTTTGTAAGCGTCTGCGCTCATGAGGCCTTTTACCTCATCTGGTTCAGCAAGTTTGATGGTAATCATCCATCCATCGCCGTAAGGATCATTATTCACTAGTTCTGGCGCTTCCTCAAGCTTTTCATTCATCTCTACCACTTCACCCGAAACCGGTGAAAAGAGTTCCGAGGTGGCTTTCACTGAATCAACGGTGCCAAACACCTCATTGGTTTTCACCGCTGTGCCAGCAGCAGGTAATTCCACCATGACAATTTCGTGCAATTCTTCTTGAGCATAATCAGTGATGCCCACGCGAACAACACCATCTTCTTGGCGGATCCATTCATGTTCTTTTGTATAAAATAAATCAGCAGGAATCTTGCTCATTTCAACAAAACCCCAATAATTTTGGTGCGTTCGCGTTAATCACTTTCCGCTATAAAGCTCTTTAGTTGATTCATTTCAAGCACCGTTTGAGTTGATATTTGAAGACAAACGTTTTAAACGCACAGGAATAATTCTTTGCCGTAAGCTAGCGCGGGGGACCCTTCCGAAAGGGGTCTTTGCCGCCATACCGGTGGCGGGGGTATCTACCGGGTGTAGACCCCACAGCCAAGCCTGGTTAACGGCGCAGGAGTCGCCCGGAGCTACGGGTCGACGGCGTAACTCAAGATCTAACCAGGTTCATGAGACATCCTGTCCGGCAGCGGTTCGAGGGTTCGAAGGAACAACGCGCTGCGATGTCCGAAATTCCCTCCCCCCGCACCACTTTCCTATCGCTACCTTTTTGACTGGGGTTTCCCTAGCTTCTATAACGGATTTCACTATCCACGGGGCTATCTGCATGCTACACGTGGTTTACTTAATGCATCCAAGCGGGGTCTGTCTTCTAGACCAAAAATTTGGTGAATTAGAACTAGACTCCACACTCGTCGCTGGCTTTTTTTCTGCTATTCGCGAGTTTGCCCGGATGATTTCTAAAGGAAAAGGAGAAGCACGTCTTGTCGAAATGGGTGAGTTCTACATAACCTATGCCGCGGGAGATTACATCGTAGTAGCAGCAGTTGTGGATAAAGATGATAATCGACTTCAAGTTCTTCAAGCCCTTGATAAAGTCATTGACCGATTCTCGAATCAATTTGAAGACACCCTGAAAGCTTGGGACGGGAAACTAGTCTTTTTCTCATTCACACCTGAACTCAATCAAATGCTGAACAATGGGTTCATTGGTCAAGATGAGGCCCCTCAACCCAAACTTAAACGCGGGCTTCCCAAACTCATGGTAAAACTAGGGCAGATCTCTGAGTTAGAATACAAAGTCGGGAAGCAATGTGACGGTTCTAAGACTCCTAAGGAAATTGCCAATAACGTGGGGCTTTCCCAGGACGACGTGGAAGTCCTCTTATATCGGCTCAATAAGCTCGATTTAATCGAGTAACCAGGTTTTTTTCGATTTCATTCACTGGATTCTAGTAATACACCCATGGCAATAATTCCAATGGCTATCATCACCATCACTGGAGCAATGATAACTCCAATGGCCGGGGATATAGCTTGCAAAACGCGACCGCCATAATACGCGAGGAACCCTGTGCCTAACAGGAAATTACTGGTGCGCAACTGTCCGGTAAGTTGACTTCCAATGTAAAAGAACAGTGCAGGTAATACGATCACATACAGTGGAAGAATTGCGTAATTTGAAGTGATATAGCCGAGGGTCAATAATCCACCTGTTAGGGATGGAGGCCAGAACATCCAAGGCAGACCGAGAATGAGAAGCGCAATGATGAGCGGTGGTGAAGAGATAAGGACAATCTGCCACAACTTGCGTTCAAGAATCTGATAGGCCAATGCAAGAAAAACTGTGAAAATCGCTAACCACGAAACAACAGTGGCTAAACGCCACCAAATTTCGATGTGCGCGTAAAAGTCCCATATCAGGTAGAGAATTCGACCGACGCCTAGGAGAAGGAAAAAGAGGCCAAAGCCTAGATGGAAGGGGTTTCGCTTCTCCCGATATCGAAACGCGAGGAAGTAGATGAAAAGGAGGAAGAAGTATCCAATGATTACAAACCATAAACCAATAATCAGTGTTTGAAGCTCAGTAAATTGCATAAAGACACTCTCATTCCGCGTGGAAATGTTACTAGACTGTCTTCTTTTTTTCTCCATTTAAGGATGCTGTTCACAATTTTGCCCTTCGCTAACTCGGTAAGAGGAAAATGTTTTTACCTTTACAAATGTAAAGGTCATCGCCACACATTCTTGGGGTGACCATCGTGATCGATCGACGAGTAATTAATGGGTCAAAAATTGATAGTGAGCTCGCCGAAGATATGACCAAAGCAGGTCTTGACCGAATTCGTTCTTGTATTCAATGTGGCACCTGCACGGGCTCCTGTCCTGCGGGTCGTCGAACGGCGTATCGGACTCGGCAATTAATCCGAAAAGCTCTCCTAGGGCTACGGGAAGAAGTCTTGTCTGATCCGAATCTATGGCTCTGTTCAACGTGTGGCACATGTACAGAACGATGTCCTCGGAAAATCGATGTTACGGAAGCCATTCTGTATTTACGGAATCTCTCCTGCGAAGCGGGTTATATGCGCCCTGAACATCAAGGTGTCTCTCACAAACTTATCGAAACCGGACATGCTGTCCCCATTGATGATGAGAAATGGAGTAAATTGCGTGAAGAGCTTGGGCTTGACCCCTTGCCTCCTACCGTTCACTCTTACCCCAAGGCTGTGAAGGAGATTCAACACATAATCAAAAAGACCGGCTTTGACAAGCTCGTCAACTACAAGGAGAGCAAAAAGGATGGTGAAACATAGCTACAGTTTCTTCCTCGGATGCGTTATCCCCAACCGGCTCCCCCAAATTGAAGCCGCAACCCGCCTGATAGCCCCAAAGCTTGATATCGAACTCGTTGAAATGAAAGGCGCCTCATGCTGCCCCGCACCTGGGGTCATTAAATCCTTTGACAAAGCCACATGGCTTTCAATCACAGCCCGAAATCTTGCACTCGCTGAAGAAAATGGCTTAGATATTCTTGTTTTATGTAATGGATGCTATGGCACGCTCATTGCTGGGGTAGATGACCTCAAAGATGAGGAAACTCGCAAACGAGTCAATAAGATCCTGAAAGGCACGGGACATCAATTCAAAGGCACCATTACAGCCAAGCACCTTGTTGAGGTGCTCTACAACGATATTGGCAAGGATGCCATTGAAGAAACTGTTGAGAACCCCATAGACGCACGGTTTGCCATCCATATCGGATGCCATTTACTCAAACCCAGCGATATTCGACCTTGGGGCGTAGTCGAAGACTTCACACTGGTCGATGAACTGGTCGAAACCGTTGGTGGAACCGTTGTCGATTACAAACTCAAGGATATGTGCTGTGGCGCGGGTGGCGGATTACGATCCGCAGAACTAGAGGTTTCGCTAGACATGGTTCGAGAGAAACTCGAAGCCATGAAAGAAGCCAAGATTGACGCGATGGTCAATGTCTGCAACTTCTGTCACCTACAATTTGATCTAGGACAAATGCAAGTAAACAAACACTTCGGCACAGATTACCAAATTCCAGTCCTCTACTACACCCAGCTATTAGGCCTTGCCCAAGGATTTACGCCGAAGCAAATGGGGCTGGACAAGCACTTCATTTCTGTTGCACCATTCTTAGAAAAAATTGGGATGAGCGTGTGATGTTGACAAGGCAGGAACGAAGTCCCATTGTACCAGAGGAGGAAACCACAACGAAATACGAAATAGTCGTCAATGAGGACTGGTGCAAGGGCTGTGGATTCTGTTACACCTTCTGCCCCCGCGAGGTGCTTGAAAAATCAACAACATTCAACTCAAAGGGTTACTATCCGCCCGAAGCTACCAATATCGACCGCTGTGTTGGATGCGGGCTGTGTGAAGCAATCTGCCCCGATTTTGCAATTCATGTTGAAGAAAAGAAAACCAAAACAACAACCAAAAGGGGTCGCAAGTGATGCAAAAAGCAGTATTAACGGGGGAAATATTCACACAAGGCGACATCGCCGCTGCAGAAGGCGCACTCGCTGCAGGTTGCCGCTTCTTTGCAGGGTATCCCATCACACCAGCCACTGAAATTGCTGAACGTATGGCTTATCGACTCCCACGTATCGGTGGACGCTACATCCAAATGGAAGATGAAATCGCCTCCTGCACTGCCGTTGTCGGAGCATCCTATTCCGGCGTTAAATCCATGACCGCCACATCCGGGCCAGGAGTCAGCCTCATGAATGAAACCATTGGGCTAGCGGTAATGACTGAAACACCCATGGTCTTAGTCAATGTGATGCGAGGTGGCCCCTCCACTGGACAACCCACAGAAGCTAGTCAAAGCGACATCATGCAAGCCAAATGGGGAAGTCATGGCGATTATGAAATTATTGCGCTAATCCCTTCATCTGTCCAAGAAATGTTTGACCTCACAATTAAAGCCTTCAACCTATCAGAGCAATTTCGGGTGCCAACCTTTGTATTAGCCGATGAAATCATCGGGCATATGCGTGAACGATTGGTCATTCCCCCCGAAGATGAAATCAAAATTGTAAACCGGAAAAAACCCACGGTTCCCCCCGAGGAGTATCTCCCATTCAAAGCGGATGCTGATCTCGTTCCCCCCATGGCCACCTTTGGTGAAGGTTATCACTTCTACGCCACCGGACTCACTCATGACGAACGTGGATACCCAGTCATGGATGATGCAGCCCAACTCGCCCTAGTCCCAAGGCTTTGTGACAAAATCAGAAAGAACGTAGACAAAATCACTGAAGCCGAATTAACCGAAACAGAGGATGCCGAAGTTCTTGTTGTCGCCTATGGAGGCGAAGCACGTACAGCAATGCGAGCAGTCAAGGATGCCCGAGCAAAGGGAATGAAAATCGGGCTCTTTCGACCCATTACCGTTTGGCCATTTCCAAAGGAGCAGTTGAAAATAGCTGCTAGTAATGCTCAACATGTCCTTGTTGCTGAACTTAATTACGGACAGTTAGTGGGCGAGGTAGAACGTGTGATTCGACACGAAATACCCGTACACTTAATCCCGCGGGTCTGTGGCAGCCCCCACTCCCCCGATGAACTCATGAAAGAAATCAGGAGGCGCATTGATTGACAACCACCCCTAAAACCATAACAGAAGGAGAACACCCAATCCTCGATTACATCCGTAGAGACCGACTCCCCCACATCTTCTGCAGTGCCTGTGGCATCGGCACCGTACTAAACGCCTTTGCCAACGCACTCCGCAGTCTCAACTATGACATCGATAGACTAGTCGTTATTAGTGGCATTGGCTGCACCGGGCGCGCAAGCGGATATTTTGCCGCCGATGGTTACCACACCACACACGGACGCGCCATTGCCTTCGCCAGTGGAGTCAAAGTAGCAAACCCTGACCTAAATCCCGTTGTCATCAGTGGAGATGGAGACCTATTCGCCATTGGAGGAAACCACTTCATTCATGCTGCTCGCCGTAACGTCGACATGCTTGTACTCTGCATCAACAACTTCAACTATGGCATGACTGGTGGGCAAATGGGTCCCACCACCCCAGACAGCGCCATCACGGTAACCTCACCCGATGGAAACATCGAACACCCATTCAACCTTGTCAGCGTCGCAGCAGCTTCAGGCGCCGTCTTTGTCGCACGATGGACCGCCCTTCACGCTAGACGTCTTACCAAATCCATCGAAAAAGCCTTGCAAAAGAAGGGCTTCAAATTCATTGAAGTCATCTCCCCCTGCCCCACCCTCTATGACCGATATAACCGCCACGGTTCCGGTCTTGACGTCATGAAAAAATACCGCGAACTCTCAGTCATCCGTAACTTCACCGATCCCATGAAAGCAGAAATCGACTACCGAACTCGCATCGTGTGCGGAGAATTTGTCGATACTGAAAAACCCGAATTCACTGACCTACTCGCAAAACAAGCTGAAACACTACAACAAAGGTGAAACATCAAATGGCACGAACAGAAATTCGACTCGGTGGATTAGGCGGACAAGGCATCATAAAATCAGCCGTGATTATCGGTGAAGCCGCAACCATTCACGATGGCAAAGAAGCGGTACAAACAGCCTCATATGGGCCTGAATCCCGTGGAAGTGCTTGTAAAGCTGAAGTAATCATCTCAGACAATCCTGTCGACTATCCCCTTGTGTTAACTCCCCACGTGATGGTCGCCTTGTCCAATGATGCGTTTCACAAATACAAAGATGATTTGTCCGAAGGAGGCATTGTCATTATTGACTCCGACTTAGTAAAAGCGGGGAAAATTAAGGCGGGCGTGCAGGTGTATGAAGTACCCGCTGCTACTACCGCTCATCAAGTTCTCAAAAATCCCTTAGTGACAAACGTTGTGATGCTCGGTGCTTTCACAGCAATCTCTAAGGTTGTCAGCCCTGAAGGGATGCGCAAAGCAATCGCCAATGCCTTTCCAAAATACAAAGACTTGAACCTCCGTGCCTTCGACGAGGGAATGCAACTCGGACAAGAAGCCATGGAAAAATCAACCCAAAAGAAGTGAGAAATCCTATGTCAACCGAACAACCCAAAATCGGTGTCTTCATCTGCCACTGCGGATCAAACATTGCAGGTGTAATCGACATACCCAAACTGGTAGAATATGCTGCCACACTCCCCCACGTGATTGTAGCTGAAGACTATCGGTATATGTGTTCAGATCCAGGGCAAGATCTCATCAAGGAACGTGCGCGTGAAAAAGGATTAAACCGTGTGGTCGTCGCCGCCTGCAGCCCAACCCTTCATGAACCCACCTTTCGGCGAGTCCTTGAGAATGTAGGATTGAATCCATTCTTCTTTGATATGTCCAATATCCGCGAACACTGCTCTTGGGTTCACACACACGAAGAAGAAGCCGCTCTCGAAAAAGCCAAGGACCTTGTGAAAATGGCTGTCGCCCGGGCAGCTGAACTTGAGCCCCTCGAACAAAAAGAAGTTGATGTTAAAGCCAATGTCCTCGTCGTTGGCGCTGGTATCTCTGGCATCCAAGCCGCCCTCGATATTGCAGATGCAGGCTACAAAGTGTACCTCGTTGAAAAAGAAGCCAGCATTGGTGGACACATGGCCCAACTCGACAAGACGTTTCCAACCCTTGACTGTAGCAGTTGTATTCTCACACCCAAGATGAGCCTAGTTGGACAGCATCCAAATATCGAATTACTTACCTACAGCGAAGTGCGTGAAGTTGAAGGCTTTGTTGGCAACTTCAAGGTCAAAGTTGAAAAGAAGCCAAAATATGTCATCGAAGACAAATGCACGGCGTGTGCTGACTGCCTTGAAGTATGCCCTGTGAATGTTCCCGACGAATTCAACTCGGGTCTCGGTTGGCGCAAAGCCATCTACATTCCCTTTGCTCAAGCGGTCCCCAATGCCTATGTCCTTGACACTGACCACTGTTTAGGCATGACCCCCATTGCGTGTGGCAAATGCAAAGATGCCTGCGAAGCCGAAGCCATTAATTATGAAATGAAGCCGGAAATCCTAGAACTCGACATTGGTGCCATTATTGTCGCCACCGGCTTCGAACTCTTTGATGCCATGAAACAGCTCGAATATGGCTATGGCAAGTATCCCGATGTAATGACCAACCTTGAAATGGAACGCATGCTCAGTGCTGCCGGACCCACTGAAGGCAAGATTCTCCGCCCCTCCACCATGAAGAAACCCAAACACGTCGCCTACATCCAATGTGTGGGCTCACGCAACGAGCGCTACAATGCCTATTGCTCCCGTGTCTGCTGTATGGCTGCACTAAAACAAGCGCGGCAAATCCGCGAAAAATATCCCGATATCCAAGTCACCATTTTCTACATTGATATGCGCGCCTTTGGAAAAGGCTATGAAGAATTCTACGAAACAACAGCACGAGAACATGGTGTGACCTTTGTCCGTGGTCGAGTCTCCGAAGTGCGTGGATCCTTCGACTCTGATAAAATCGTTGTTCGAGCCGAAGATACATTTCTTGCTCAACCAGTGGAGGCAGAGGCTGACATCGTCGTCTTATCCTGTGGCATTGAGGCACCCAAAGGTCTCCCTGACCTTGCTCGTGTCCTCGGTCTTCAACGTAGCGCTGATGGCTTCCTCTTAGAAGCTCATCCCAAACTCCGTCCCGTTGAAACCAATACTGATGGTATCTTCATCGCGGGGGCAGCTCAGGGTCCCAAAGATATCCCTGATTCCGTTGCTCAAGCAAAAGGTGCCGCTGCCAGCGCCCTCGGCATGGTCGTTGCTGGACATGTGAAAGTTCAACCCTATGCTGCCGTCGTCAACGAAGACCTTTGTGCCGGGTGTGGCATCTGCGAAGCCTCATGTCCCTATGACGCGGTTAAAGTAGTAGATGATCGTGCTCAAGTCACCGAAGCCCAATGCAAAGGCTGTGGCACTTGCGCCGCCGCTTGTCCCAACCAGGCAATCGCACCCCAACACTTCACCATGGAACAAATTATCGCCCAACTCGACGCCCTCTTTCAGGAAGCGAAATGACCATGACCGACAAAGACTGGGAACCAAAAATCGTCTGCTTCGCCTGCCGCTGGTGCAGCTACGCTGGAGCTGACATGGCGGGAACCTCCCGAATCCAATATCCCGCCAACGCCCGCGTTATCCGTGTCAATTGCAGCGGGCGTGTCGACCCCCAATTCATTTTACGTGCCCTCAAACTCAAAGCCGACGGCGTCCTCATCGCTGGATGCCACTTCGGCGACTGCCACTACATCTCAGGCAACTACCAGACTTCACGACGCGTTGCCCTTCTCAAAGAATACCTCAAAGAAATCGGCCTCGAGCCCGAAAGACTCCGGCTAGAATGGATTTCAGCTGCAGAAGGGCACAAATTCGCCGACACCATGAAGTCATTCGTAAATGAGATTAAGCTTTTAGGACCCAATCCGCTAGCAAACGGAGGACCCGAATAACATGACAAAACCAAGCCTCGCAGTGGAAACCCTCAGCATTTGTTCTGGCTGCGAAATCGCCATCCTCGACCTACACCTAGCCCTCGCAGACGTCCTCGATGCCATCGACCTCAAATACATCCAAGTCCTCATGGACCACCGCGAACCCCCCAAAGAAGGCGTAACAGTAGGTTTTGTCTCCGGCGGCGTCCGCAACGAAGAACACCTTCACCGGCTCAAAATGCTCAGAGAACGCTCACAAATCCTTGTAGCCTTTGGAGCATGCAGCGCATTCGGCGGTGTCCCTGGACTAGCCAACTTGCACACCAAGGACGAACTCATGGAAGAAGTCTACATCAACACCAAATCCACCGTCAATCCTAAGAAAATTATCCCCAACCGCATCGTCCCCCCCATGCTCGAAGAACTACATCCAGTCGATGACTTCGTTAAAATTGACTACGTACTCCCTGGTTGCCCACCACCACCAAAACTCATTGCCGAACTTGTCACCAGTCTCCTGGAAGGCAAGGAATTCAAACTCGAAGAAAAAACCGTCTGCGACCAATGTCCCCTAATCAAAGAAGAAAAAGCGGTCACCGAGTTCAAACGCTGGGGCACCGATGAAGTATTCACCGAACGCTGTCTCCTCGAACAAGGCTATCAATGCCTAGGACCCAGCACCCAATCGGGCTGTGAAGCCCGTTGCCCAACCGCCCTATCTCCATGCAGAGGCTGTTTCGGACCCACCGCAAAAGTCGAAGATCAAGCATCCCAAATGATCGGGGCCATCGGCAGTATCGTAATTCAGGAACCCACAAAAGCCCCAGACCCTGAACAAATCGTCAAAGAGATCCCCGACCTTGTTGGCACCTATTTACGCTTCACCTTTGCCCACTCCACCTTCAAAAAAGCCGTCCACTCCAACGTGGTCAAAACTAAAAAAGCGGAGGCTAAAACATGAGCTCAAAGAAAAAAACCGTAACAATTGCACCAGTCTCGCGTGTAGAAGGACACGGAGCAATCACGATTAATTTGGATGAAAAAGGTAACGTCGCCAAAGCCCACTTCTCGGTCATGGATGTACGTGGCTATGAAAAATTCATGCAAAACCGACCCGTTGAAGAAGCTAACCGCATAGCCACACGCATGTGCGGCATCTGTCCAGTGAGCCACCACCTTACCTCATCAAAAGCCGCTGACGCCCTCTATGCAGTCAATCCACCTCGAACTGCTAAACTCCTCCGCGAACTCATGCACCAAAACCAAATGTTGCACTCACATGTGCTACACTTCTTCTATTTAGCAGCACCCGACCTTCTAATCCCCGATGGCGATCCATCAACACGCCACGTGGTCACACTTCTCAAACAAAACCCTGACCTAGTCAAGAAGGTCATTAGGCTCCGACAAATTGGTCAAGACGGCATCAAGGTTACCGGTGGACGTTCCATCCATCCTGTAACTTCACAAGCAGGTGGAATCTCAAAACCT
Organism: Candidatus Hermodarchaeota archaeon; assembly: GCA_016839995.1. Lineage (GTDB taxonomy): Archaea > Asgardarchaeota > Hermodarchaeia > Hermodarchaeales > Hermodarchaeaceae > Hermodarchaeum. The sequence continues at coordinate 651 of JAEOTD010000130.1, read as the reverse complement.
CTGAGTGAAGAAGAACGTGATGAGATGCTCAAATGGAACGAAGAAGCTTACAACCTTTTCCACGAACTCTACCCCGTCGTCCAACCGCTCCTCGGACAAGTCGAAGTCCTTGATGAACTCAAAACCGGCTACGTCGGGCTTGTCAATAACGGCAACCTCGAATTCTACGACGGACCCGTCCGCATGATCGATAGTGACGGCAAACGTCTCGCTGAATATCCCGTCAAAGACTACCTCAAATACATCGGCGAACACGTCGAAGACTACAGCTATCTTAAATTCCCCTTCTACCTCCCCCACGGCTGGCCCAAAGGCATCTACCGCGTCGGCCCCCTCGCCCGCCTCAACGTCGCCGACAAAATCAGCACCCCCGAAGCCAACGACGAACTCACCAAATTCCGCGCCCAATTCGGCAACACCCCTGATCACACCTTCCTCTACCACTACGCCCGCATGATTGAAATCCTCTACGCCGTCGAACGCACCAAAGAACTCCTCACCGACCCCGACATCACCAACACCGACATCATGACCAACATCACCATCAAAGGCGGACGCGGCGTCGGCGTCCTCGAAGCCCCCCGCGGACTCCTCATCCACGACTACACCGCCAACCCCAACGGCATCCTCACCAACATCAACCTCATCGTC
>JAEOTD010000129.1 GCA_016839995.1 Candidatus Hermodarchaeota archaeon | reverse complement strand
TCGAAGTCCGGGGTATCTATCCATAAAGTCCTCTTATCTACTTGGCTCCATAAGAGAGAAAAACCGCGATAACAAAGTGCTTCCCCAGAAGGTCTAACTAGATAAGCCTAAACTTCTAAGGTGTACATGGAAGGCTGGTGGAAAATCGGTTGCAATTTGGTCTCTTTGATATCATATTTTGGTTGATTTTAATTATTATTTTCGTGGGAGTCTGTGTTGGTGTTGCTCGAGACTTATCGAAGGTCAAACGCGAAACTCGCCAGGGACGAAGCCAAACTCGGGTCAGAACGACACTCCGACAACAACCATCAAAATCGCAAACCCCACAAACACCATCACGACCCCCGTATGCACCTGTTCAGCTTGCTATGTGTCCTGAATGTGGTGCCACTATCCTCGCGGAAACCACCGTCTGCCCCCACTGTGACAGTCCCCAACCCGTCTGCATTGTTTGCAATAACTCGATTATCCCCCTCGACTCTACACTCTGCTGCCCACAATGCCGAGGACGTGCTCATCGCATCCATTTTCTCGAATTTTTAAAAGTTAAAGGTGTCTGCCCCCGTTGCAACACTGACTTGGATCCCCACGAACTCATCGACGACTCCCACATCAATGACGCCACAACACCCACTCGGGGCCCACAACATCTGTGTATGGTATGTAACAGGACCATTAAACCCGCCGAATCAACACTCCAATGCCCCAACTGCGAAGGCAACGCCCACCGGGCCCATTTCTTGGAGTATCTGAAAGTCAAAGGCACGTGTCCACACTGTGAAATCCAACTCGATACTCGCGACCTCACAGAAACCTAATCATAACTCTTTCGATGGAAATTCAGAAAAAAAGAAAGAAAAGGCTGAGAAAAGTCTCAGCCAAGCATTTTGTCGAAGACGTCAGCTTCAACCTGATGAGGCATCCGAAGTCCAGTAACCTCAGCCGCGAGGGGTGAAAGAACCATTAGGTCATCGCGGTCAACAAGGTCTAATTTGAACTTCCGCATCCCAGCAATCAGTTGCTGGATACCAACACGAATGCGCTCATAATAGGTGTACACACCAATTGCGGGCTTTGGAATCTCCTTGTAGCGGTTGCCATACTCGTGCTTCAAGTGAGTAGAAGCCACGAAGAATTTCTCTGGATCATCAGTGTAATCTTCGACAAAGCCCTTAGGAAGCTTGCCGTCTTTGGCTAACTGCATGAAGTAATCCGCTTTCATGGCAGCTGTCAGTGGTGAACGTGCGACGGCAACAGCCTTGAAGAAAGGACCATCACCGAAGTTGCTCATAGCAATTGCCTTCACAACTTGGGCCTCATGGATAAAGCCACCAGCAATTGAAATGTCTGGAACGTGCTTGCCTTTCTTCTTCAAGATCTGGCAACCTTTCAGCACCTGTGCCGCAAGATATACAGTAGGAGTGCTGAGTTCGTTCATATGAGCCATCGGACTCATTCCCGTTCCACCACCAGCACCATCAAGAGTAAGCATTTCAATGTTCGCTTCGCTAGCGACCTTGAGAGCAAATGCCGTTGCGGCGGGGCGGTAGGCACCAGTCTTTAAGAAGACTTTTTTCGCACCTTGTTCACGGAGCCATTCAATGTCTTCAACGATACTCATGTCAGGCATACCAACACGGCTGTGACGCTCAAAGGTTTTGAACGTCCCTTCCTTGAAGGCTTCCTGCACAGTGGGATCTTCAGGGTCAGGGAGAACTACGTACCCACGACTCTTGAGTAGTTTTGCACGGTCAAGGGTCTTCAGACGTACTTCACCGCCAATGGACTTGGCGCCCTGTCCCCACTTGCGTTCAATCACATTCACTTCCAGCTTGGAAATCGCATAGGTGTCAACTCCAAGCCGTTGGTCTTCAACGTTCGTCTGAATCACGATGTCACCATGCTTACCATCCCAAAACTTCCGGTACGAATCAACACGGAACTTCAGGTCAGGAGCTTTTGTAATCTCACCTTTCGTGATCACACTGTTGCTATCCATTGCGACGACATTCTCTCCAACCGTTTGAATGGTTCCTGCCATGGCAGAGCCCATGGAGATGCCTTCCCAGTGGTTCTTCGCCACTGCAGTGGAGCCTAGCCCAGCAATGAGCATCGGCACTTTGAGTGGGATACCACCCACGGAGGTAGAGGCGTCAGCGTTGGGGAACAGTGCGACGTCTGAGTCGGCTTCGATACCTTCAGCACCTTGGAGTGCGGCGAGCAGCTGCAAGTGTGACCAGTCAAGCCCAAAGTCTTTGTTTGCGGACGCGGTGCTTTGTCCAAAGTACTCGTTTGTAGGATAGAGCACTTCATGACCGCGAAACGCAGATTTGCTGATCATACAGAGGACCTTGCAGTCTCTGATGCAGATGCCACACATGCCACTGACCGGATTCGGATCGCGAGTCCGAAGAGCGGTACCATCTGTGGATCGTGCGTTACAACGACTATCATCCATCACAATAAACCTCATTTTTGTTTGTGTCGTGGGGTCTTTACAATTGTAAAGGGACTTTGCCGTTGACTCGGTTCCGTTAAAAAGACTTTGGTTGTATCGGTCTAATTCTCTGTCTCCTTGTTGCCACACAGGTATGCAAGCTGTCTTAGGAGTAAGAACTGCTAACAGGAATGTATCACTTCAATTTTAAGGCAGGAAAAATCTAAAGTAAATTTATGACACACCGAGGGGTTAGTAGATTTATTTTAGTCGTAGCCTTAATCATGATGGTTCTCTTCTTTCTAGCCCTGTTATTCGCCTTGCCGATGATGATTAGTGCCTTATTCCTTCCGTATTCCTTTGAAGGAATGGTAATTATGGGCTACCTGTTTTTTGGCTGGTGTTTGTCAGGCTTCATTTCCTTCTATTGGATTGTTTGGTTGGGATATGATTCATTTCAGCATGTTGATTTGATTACTTCTGGAACAATCTGGGCAGTGTATGGTGCTGGTTTCATGATTCCTCTAATCGGTCGTAGTCCGCTATCAACCTGGACCTTTGGGTTAATTACCATGATTCCAGGTCTGTTAGCAGTTATGGCAGGAGCACTCATTTGGAAACCTGAAAAACCAGCTAAGTGATACTAAATTCGTAGATGCTTTTGCAGATAGAAAGCCTTAAGCTCACTTTGTAGCAAATAAGTTGCGAGGTTTTGTTAATGGGTATTATCAAAGTCATTGAACTCGTAGGTAACTCGACGAAAAGCTGGGAAGACGCTGCCAATCAAGCCGTGAAAACAGCTGCGGCAACTCTTCGAGGGCTGACCGGCGCTGATGTCAAGAGAATGACTGCTGTCATCAAAGACGGAAAAATCATTGAATACCGTGCAACCGTCAAGATTGCATTCAAGATTGAAGGCGTCAAAGAATAGCCTAGTTGGTTGAGGGATGGAATCCCGTCCCTCCATTCTTTCTTTTTCAAACACAAACACACATTAGGAGAAAGAATGGTAGTAAGTGAAAATAACCTGAGGGTCTTGTATGACTGAAGATGATGTTGAAGTGTATCGTGCGTTACAACAGCATATGGATCAGTTTCCGGTAAGGTTTCCCGAAAGAGAGGGTGGGGCTGAGATACGCTTGTTGAAGCGCCTGTTCACTCCAAAGGAAGCGGAAATCGCGACTAAGCTCCGATTCACACCACGTGCCTCTGAAACAGTGGACGATATCCATCCCCGTGTCAAAGAACTAGGACTATCCAAACAGGAATTAGAGGAAACCTTGGATGTAATGGCGCAAAAAGGCATTATCAGTTACCATAGAGATGGAGAAACCAAATTCTATGGCAATGCCCTGTGGGTCATTGGCATTTTTGAATTCCAGGTAGATAAACTCACACCTGAACTTTTAGCTGATATGAAGAATTTCTACAGTTCACCACCCTTACGTAAGATCCAGCCCACTGGTATTTCACAAATGCGGACAATTCCAGTTGGAGAAAGTATCCGACGGGAAGATAGCGTTGCTAATTATGATAACATTCGTGAACTTATCGAGCAGTCAGAGGGTCCTTTTCTAGTTATAGACTGTGTCTGTCGGCAAGTCAAAGACATCGCTGGTAATCCATGTAGAGCAACTGAGCGTCGTGAACTGTGTTTTGGTGTAGGGCCGTTTACGCAGGCCTATATTGATTTTGGATGGGGTCGTCAAGTCTCTAAAGAAGAAATGCTTGCGATTCTCGAGCAAAACCAAGATGAAGGTTTGGTTCTCCAGCCCAGTAACACTCAAAACTTGGAATTCGTGTGCAGCTGCTGTGGGTGTTGTTGTGGTGGAATAGAGGGAGTAAAAGCGGCTCCTCGCCCTGTGGAGTATTTCACGACAAACTTCTATTCTGAAGTAGATGCCGATTTGTGCACAGGGTGCGGCACATGTGTTGGGTTATGCCAAATGGAGGCCATATCACTTGACGATGGGATTGCCACTATCAATCTGGATCGGTGTATCGGGTGTGGTGTTTGTGTTGCCAATTGTCCCTCTGAAGCTGTTCAACTTGTGAAAAAAGATAAGCGCCATATTCCTCCTGAAGACTTTGACGATTTGTATTCTCAAATGGCCAAGCGTAGAAAGGAATTAGATAAAGCAGTAAAATAGCCTGAATTGAAATAGGCTTAAACACTTTGGAACTAGTGACTAACGTCGTCCACCGCTTAGACGGCCATCCGACATTGTGAAATGACGGTCTGCATATTTGATGAGTTCTTGGTCGTGGGTCACGACGACGAAGGTGATTTTCTCTTGTTTGTTGAGTTTGCGAAGCAGCTGCATGATTGAAGCGCCAGTGCTGGTGTCTAAGTCACCGGTGGGTTCGTCGGCGAAGACCACCTTCGGTTTGTTCACGAGGGCTCTAGCGATGGCCGTTCGTTGCTGTTCGCCACCTGAAAGTTGTCGTGGAATGTGATCTTTGCGTTCCACCATATCGACTGCGCGAATGACCTCCATGGCTTTGTCATCTATCTCCTTTGCTTTCAGAGTAGAGGGCCATAGGGGAGATGCAACGTTTTCATACGCTGTCATTGTGGAGATGAGATTGAAGAGCTGAAAGATGAATCCAATTTTTTCTTGTCGAATTTTTGGAAGAATCCGTTCATCAACTACGGTCAAATCCATTTGATCAAAGATGATTCGTCCATCGGTTGGTCGGTCAAGACCTGATAAGACGTTAAGGAGCGTGGTTTTCCCGCATCCGCTCTTGCCTTCGATGACGAGGAATTCACCGGATCGGATGGTGAGATTGATGTCACGGAGGGCATGGATGATTTCTCGGCCACGCCGATACTCCTTCTGGACTTTTTGTGCAACAATAATTTCATCTGGCATGTCGTTTCATCCTCCACTATTCGGGGCGAGTTAACGCTTGCATCGGGCTGATTCGCAGGGTCCTCCATAATAAGATGAGAATTCCTGGGAGCTGAACAAACATAACCGCTGCGAATGAGATTCCCATGAAGAATGGGTTAATCAAAATGTAACGTAGGGCATCGGGAATGAAAATCGTGGCGTTTCCAAGTGGGTCAAGACTGAGCATAATGGCAACAGAACCATAGAGTCCCGTAGCAAGGATTCCTAATAGCGCGATGGCCACGACTGCTGCAATCGTTATGAATACGACTTCACCTAATACAAGCTCTCGGATGTCGTGGTTGGACCAACCCACACATTTCAGCGTCGCAATATCGTCTTTCCGTGCATGGGCAAGCAACCAGGAAAATATAATCCCCATAATAGTACCAGCCACCAAAGTATATCCGATGATTACTGGTAACGTTGGGTCAAGGGATATGAAATACTGTCGGATAATGAAGGCAATCCAAGTTAATAGAATTCCATAGGCGACGAGAAATACAATAAATCGTCGCGTGGTTCGCATGCTGATACGCCAGGCTTTGAAGAATATTCTCAATACCATATTATTCCTTCCTCTGCCGCGTGGTCTGTACTCTCTATTGGGAGACGCCTTAAAACTGCTTTGACTCCTATTTGAGGTTTATTCGTCGTCTGTTATTCGCTCAATGAGGTTTTGGGCATAGTGACTGACCATACGAGAGGCTAGTTGGACCAATACCGTTACAACCAGCACAGCGCCGCAGAGCACAATGATATTCGGGTAAATTGAACTCGTAATCGAGTACAACCAGGGGAGTAAGTATTTCCATAGTAGATAGATGGCATAGATTCCTGCGAGGACAAAGAATACCACTGAAAATGCAAACAACATGAGGATGATTTGTCCATCCCTGCTTCCTGTAGTAACTCGGCCGATTCCATCACCTAGTACGAATCGTTTTACTCGGCCATGGAATCTAATGAAGAAGCCGAAAAATGCCATGAATATTGCAAAGGCAGCAGCACCACCGATTAGCATCAGAAATACAATGATGTCCTGATTGTACCTAATCAGGTCCCAGATGCCTGTTAAGACTAACAGATAGCCAACAAGCGCTGCAATTAAAACGAGTAGTGTTAGGAGTTGGATGATGAATGTCCCTGTGGTAGCACCGGAGAAGAGGCGGTCAAGATTTACTCTTCCTTTTAGTTCAGCTGAGGATTCTTTTGGCATTGTTTTGATACCCCCTGAAGGGTGTTATCTACTCTCTCTTAGGTGTTGCTACAAAAAGCTTCCGTCACCAGACCGAGACAAAGGCTTATAGGACAAGGTGCAGCGGAATTCCTAGCGTTAGCATTCTTCGGGTGTACTTACGGGGCGAATATTCAATGGGATCACTGACTCCCCTGCAACAAGAAATTCGGCGACTAGCAAAGGAAAATGACACCGTTATCCTTGCCCATAACTATCAGCCACCTGAGATCCAAGCAATTGCTGACTATATTGGTGACAGTTTCGGATTATGTCAACAAGCCCAGCACATCGAGGAAGAAACCATTCTCTTCTGTGGCGTTCGGTTCATGGCTGAAACCGCCGCTATTCTCAATCCCACTAAACGGGTTTTAATCCCTGATCTTAAAGCCCGTTGTCCCATGGCCGCACAACTCCCCCCCAAACTGATTCGTGAAGCTAAGCAAAAACATCCAGACGTCCCTGTAGTGCTATATGTCAATACAACCGCTGAAGCAAAAGCTGAAGCCGATGTCGTTTGCACCTCCTCTAATCTCTGCACCATTCTCCAAGCCCTCAATACGAATCCAGTCATATTTGGTCCTGATGGGAACATGGCGGAATATGCCCGTCACATATGTGGTTATGACATCATTCCCATTCCTGATCATGGCTTTTGTCACGTCCATGTAACCTTCAGCTTCGATCCTCAGACACTGGCCTGGAAACAGGAACACCCTGACGCGAAACTTCTAGTTCATCCAGAATGTGGATGGAATATTCAAGAACAAGCCGACTTCATCGGCTCCACAGGACAAATGCTCCAATACGCCCGAGACAGTTCCGCCTCCACCTTCATTATTTGCACTGAAGTAGACTTGGTAACACGAATGCAGCGTGAAATCCCTGGCAAACAGTTCATCCCTGCCCTGGATTATGCCGTTTGCAAGGCAATGAAAAAACTGACACTCGAAAAGATCAAGGCAAGCTTGGTCCATAATCAATATCCTGTTACTGTTGCTAAGCCTGTTGCTGATAAAGCTCGAAGCGCCATTCAACGTATGCTCGACCTTTCATCCCCGAAAGACTAAGAACACAAACGGAGAAAAGGCTTTTAGAAGCAGGTTCCTCACTAGCATACTCAGAGTGAGCGACCATGACACCCAGTGCTCCAGGCTCTCCAACCGAGATTCCCCCTCAGCTTATTCTCCAAAAATTTTACAAGATGCTAGACGAAGATATTGGATTCGGGGACATCACCACCGCGGCACTCATTCTTCCAGATGAAGATGCCAAAGCCAAAGTGTTTACCCGACAGCCCGGAGTCGTCGCGGGGCTAAATATTGCATCCATTATCCTCCAAGATTTTGACTGTATTGTTAACCAGAAAATATCGGATGGAACTAGAGTGAAAGCCGACACAACCCTTCTCACAATAGAGGGTCGTGCTGCAAGTCTTCTGACTATCGAAAGAACCTTGCTAAATCTGCTTCAACGAATGAGTGGGATCGCAACAGCTACAGCTCACATGGTTGAATTAGCGAAGAAAACAAATCCTTCTGTGCGAGTGGCTGCCACACGGAAAACTGCACCACTACTTCGACTATTTGATAAACTCGCTGTGATTATTGGTGGAGGCGATCCTCATCGGTGGGGGCTAGATGATGCAATTCTCATTAAGGATAATCACCTCGCCTTCTACTCAAATCCCACGGAGGCAGTGAAAAAAGCAAGACAACAGGTCAGCTTTACTTCGCCCATCGAAATCGAGGTTACAAACGCCACTGAAGCATTCGCAGTCGCAGAAGCCAACCCTGATATCATCTTGCTGGATAATATGCCGCCAGCTGAAATTGAAAAGGTGGTAAACAAATTTCGTGCATCTCATCCTGCTATTAGCCTGGAAGCTTCTGGCAATATCACACCCGACAACATCCAATCCTATGCCAAAACAGGTGTTCATGTTATCTCAGTAGGCTGGCTTACCCATTCGGTACAGGCTTTGAATTTAAGCATGGATATAATTCCAAAACGCAAAACAACAAGAGGATGACCCTAACATGAATTCGCCCTTTTACTATGAGAAAATCACCGACACAATAACCGAATGGCTCCAAGACTATCTTAACCAGAGTGGATGTACCGGGTTTGTAGTTGGCATTTCGGGTGGTATTGACTCAAGTGTCGTTGCAGTGTTATGCCGTCAGGTCACCGAAGCCACGTTAGGTCTTATTCTCCCCTGCGGACACACACCTGAAGATGCAGCTAAGGATGCAACATTAATCGCTGAACAATACGACATCGAATACCGAACTTATGATCTTACGCCTGCTTACGAATCTTTACTCTTGACGTTGGGACTGACACCAGAGACACCTGTAACCATCCCGATGGCAAATATCAAGTCTCGACTCCGAATGATAGTATTATACTATGAGGCTAATCAACGAAACCGTCTTGTTGTTGGAACCGGAAATCGAACGGAACTAATGTTAGGGTTCTTCACAAAATATGGGGATGGCGGAGTAGACCTTCTTCCATTGGGAAACCTTCTCAAAAGAGAAGTTCACGGATTAGCCAAGCATCTAAAGATTCCCGAACATATATGTGCCAAAACGCCAAGCCCAGGGTTATGGCCAGGGCAAACAGATGAAGGCGAACTAGGGGCAAGCTATGATCAACTGGACGACCTCATTGCCGGTAATACGCCTAAGGGTTTAACTGAAGAACAGATAGCTCATTTCCAACAACGAATTGCTGCTAATAAACACAAACGCTCCCTCACTCCCATCTGCCCACTTTAACGGAAGTCAAACAACCTCATAATGTGTGACCACGAAATGAGTCTCGGAAAACGGATTCTTGGAGGAATTCTCAGCTTCTTCTACCACAAAAAAATCCACGCCTTCAAAATCCAACTCGATGACAAAACCTACTATGTATGTGCACGATGTTCTGGTCTCTACTTAGGAATCTTCATCGGCTTTCCCCTCTCATTTGTCATGCTCATCTTCTTTCCAGTCTTTTACAGTTTGGGTGACTTTGGCACAACCCTCGTTGCCGTACTGATATCGCTCCCAGCAATATTAGATTGGACCAGTCAGCGGCTTGCATTTCGCGAGAGTCGTAATGGGATTCGATTCTGGACAGCACTCCCTACCGGATTTGCCCTCAGCTGGTACTTACTTTCACCAGTGTCATTCTTGGTAAAACTCCCAGTTCTAGTTATCGTGCTCTTATTCTTGGCCATATTCTTCTTCATTGACCGACGGCCATACCCCAAACCAACTACCGCACAAAAAGAAAATACATCAGCCAATTTAACAAATCTATTTCTCAGCTTTAATTCGTTTGAGGGCGCTTTTTGCCGCAGTTTGCACAGTTTCATCGGGATCAAGTTGTGCATCTTCAAGATCCTTGACGGCTTCCTCTGGTAATGATTCAATGGACCCCAAGGCTGTCACAGCGATAACTCGCTGTTCAGCACGATCTGCACGCATCGCTTCAAGCAGACCTGGCACAGCATCCGGGCCAATCTGCTCCAAGGCGGTTTGTGCAGCTAACCGAACTTCCATTCCCTTCCCTGCATGAGAAAATTCTTCCTCATCAGATAAAAGTTCAATCAAGGCAGGAACAGCTTCGGAAGCATCACTGCCTAGATTTCCTAAAGCAAACGCAGATTCGCCGCGAACAACCTCGTCACTATCAGAGAGGGCTTCAATCAGAGGCTCCTTCGCCACGATTGCGCCGGGTCCCATTTGGGAAAACACCCGTGCAGTAGCCCGGCGAACATCGTCATCATCATGCCTCAACAACTTCGACAGGGAATCAGACGCTTCAACTGCATCTGATCCCAGATAAGAGAGCGCCTCCGCAGCATAACGGCAAATATCATCCTCTTCACTGTTGAGTCCACTAATCAACATAGGTAAGGCTTCCAGTAGAAGCGGGTTATCTCCAGACTGTGAGACAATCTCAAAAGCTGATCGCTGAATGGATTCATCAGTGGCTTCCAACAGACCAATGAGGTCTTCCCAGGCATCTTCGTCTTCATTAACCAGCGCAAGGGCTTTCTGAATTTCGCCTTCTTCAAGTAATTTATAGAGGTCTGACATGTAAGCCGCCTCGGAAGGTTGTCCACTGATATGATAAGGGCTCTTATCAGTTCAAAAAGGTTGTCGCCAATCAGTCAGATGCCAGTTAATGATAAGGGGTTCACAATCTCACAACCGAATCATCCAATCATACTTGCGCAGCCCTAGCGCCAAGGTCACTGACAACAATTGGACGCCTGAAACCTGTCGAACATGTTCATCCAAGAACTCGTTCAATGCATCTCGGGTTGGAAATGCTGCCAATAACACGATGTTCGATCGATCTCCGGTTTCCATTACGAGCTTAACTTCCTCAACGGCTCGCAAGTCTGTATTTACCTTCGTCAGCGCCTGTGTTTCCACTTCCAATTGAATCAGTGCCACTACTTCCATTCCTGCCTGCTCTGGATCCACCAAAGTTGTGAAACTCTTAATCACGTTACTTTGTTCCAACCGTGTCACACGACTTCGAATAGTGGCATCACTCACCTTTAACCGACGAGCAACATTTCGAAAAGACAGACGCCCATCCCGTTGCAAAACGTTCAGAATGCGACGGTCCATCTCATCCAAGTCAACACGGTGCTTTCGCCGTGAAGGCTTCTCTCCCTCGGGAGTTGGATGAAAACCTAAATAATGAATGATGTCTCCTCGATGCTCCATATTCAATCGATACACATACATCGGCTGTTCTAGCATGTTCGCAGCTTCACTCGTGGTTCGACACTGAAAACACCGAAACACCAACCGCGGTTTAGCCGTCGTAGTTTTACAGTCCAAGCAGTCGAAGGCTGACTCCGACTTGTAATCCTGCTGTTCTCCCTCAAGCGATTTTCCACACGATGGACATTTCAGCCCTTTCTCGGTCTCAAACTCGTTGCGTGGGCCAATGAAGCCACAGGAAAAATGTTCAATCACTGGGTGCCGCATCAGCCGTCCTCCCTCGCAGGTTACACATTGATAATGGGGGTGCAAATCCGGTGAGGCACATTTCCGGCACGTAAAGATCGAATCTGCCAATTCGCCTTGAAGAATTCCAGCACGTCGTAATCCTTCTAATCGCTCTACAGTGTCCTTGGCATCTGCTTCCAGAACTGTTTCCGCAGCTGGATATCGGAATCCATAAGGTGTGGTGGAATCCAGCACTGGCTGCAGGTCTTCGATACTGCCATCAAGTAACCGTTTGATTAGCAACCATGCGCCACGGTCTTCCAACACTGACGGTTTGAATGTCACAGTTTCACCCACTGTCAAACAATATCTAGTAATCTCCCGATTTAGACGCTGATATGCTTTCCGTTGTCCGAAACTTACCCATCCCAGACACGACGAGGATGGTGGTCGGTTCCTGCGTCATCGACGGGCACTGCTCCCACGGGGCTGTCACCTCCCGCCTCACGGACCAGGCGTTTACCGTCTCCGCCCAACTAGCGGCGACCAAGCAGATTAGGGCGCTGGCGGCTTTTATAGGCGCTCCACTCCAAAGGAGAAGTGAAGGGGAGGAGGCGTCCCAGGAGCAGATTGGTGACCACAGTAGTCCAGAACTGAGTAGAATCTCACAAGCAGTTGTGAACCCCTTTCACAAATCCACAACTCGACACATCTCATTATGTGAAAAGTGTAAAGCTTTTAAGACGACTGGGAACCTCGCAGCTGCGTGGGATTCACTAGATTTGCATAGCGTTTCACATCACCCTCTACTTCTGGACTACGCGGTTGCGTAGTTTCTGTGATGGTAACTACGCGGTCACACACCCCTAATAGTATAACTTGTAACGCAGATACCGGGAAGCACCCTGGATGCGAATCGGTTGTCTTGGCGCCTCGAAAAGTTGAACCCACCCGGGGAGCCCTCCGAATCCTGTCCCTCCCAAATCCTCCCTCCCGTTGTCCGAACCTCAGAAGCTTTTTCCTGAGGCACCTGGCACCGATCCGCGTCCACTGTCTGGGTTACTCCCCTAGCGGGGATGTAGGGGGATGACCACACAGGGACGTGCCCGGCAGATTTTCGGGCACCTCCACACAACTTTTGTTGAAATGAAAAAAGGGGAATTGCCCGAAAGCCCTTCACGGGTGCCCTCGGGCATACTGGATTTCAAGCTAATTTTGTTGCTTAATACCACGTGTGGCCATTAGCCACCCAATGAATACAATTGCCCAAGCCAGTGCTGCGAGTCCTAAGACCATGAGCATGAAGGACGCGACGTAAAGGACGAGTGCCATGAGAATTGCTGCAATGAACCATAAAAGGAGGCCAATCCAAGCAATCCAGTTACCCATTCTCTGAGCGCCTTCTTGTGTCTTTGTAACACGGTAGGTAACAAGGAGTGGTGCCAAGAGCATGTAGAAAATCGCTAGGAACCCACCGTAAGCATAAACGACAAAAGGCATTGCCAGCCAATTAATCACGCCATCCGAGACAATAGTCATGTTAGCTGGTGTAGCAAATACCCATAGAACTGTCAGAAATGTGATGGTTCCAATTATCGGAAGAAACACAATCCATGCGCGTGCTCGTAACCATTTGAATCCAAGAACATAGAATAAAAGAAAGAATGCGTGAAACGAAATGCACGTCCATGCCCCAAGTGAATAGGGTAGCAGTTCATCTACAGTCGCTGCTGCAGGTAGCTGATAGATCATAATCGTAAGAATTAGAAAAGTGAAAAACGCGAAGAACACTGCAAGGAACCCAGACCACTGACCCGCACTTGCATTCTCGGTTTTCACCACCCAGAGAATCCCAATGATGGTCATTAGTAGTAATATGATACAAGTCGTAAGCAATATTCCAAAATGCAGAGGAGCTTCAGCAATAAAGAGCAATCCAAAGAAACCCTCCGTTACCTTCTTCACTTGTAGTTCTATAAAAACACATAGTTCTACGCTGAAATGACATGAAAAGTCAACATTACGGTATTCGATTCATTTAAAATTACGATGACTAGAAGAATTCAACCTCGAGTTAGGAACACAATGAAAAACAAACAACTCTCACCTATCATTGTTATCTTGTGTCTTCTATTTTTCTTTCCTCCTTTCACAAGCACAAGACTGCAGCCTCAGATAGCTACGCCGTTAATGAGCCCTGCTCCGCCACTTCCTGATGCTCCCTTTGACAATATTATTCTAATGATTGGTGATGGGATGGGTTGGGGACAGATTAATGCCACCAAGAAATGGCTAGGCACATCTGCCAATTTAACCATGGACGAGTTATCCTATCTTGGTGATATCGAAACCTACTCTCTAGACTCGTCTGTGACAGACTCTGCTGCTGCAGCAACAGCTTTTGCTACAGGCAACCGCACCAATAATAATATGGTCTCCATGCTTCCTACCGGTGAAATTCTGACCACGATTCTTGAAGCGGCTGAAGCTTTAGGTAAAGCAACTGGTCTAGTGACGACTACTCCAATCACACATGGAACCCCCGCGCCTTTTTCTGCCCATGTTCTGCATCGAAACCAGCAGGGAACGATTGCCGGACAGCAACTTAACAAGGGCATTGAAGTCTTACTTGGCGGTGGAATGGATTATTACTCAGCACATTTAGGAACCGCTCTCGGAAAAGGCTACCATATTGTTGAGAACTGGTCTGATTTGCTAGCGAGTGTCAGCGAGGATTATCTTCTCGGGTTATTTGCTGATTGGAATATGAACTACGAATATGATCGCAACCCTTTGGTTGAACCTCATCTCGCTGAAATGACCAATGTCTCATTACAAATCCTTGACAGAGATACCGACGGCTTTTTCCTCATGGTTGAGGGCGGACGCATTGACCATGCCTGTCATGATTGGCATATCAACCGCACCATAGGGGAAACCATTGCCTTTGATGAAGCAGTGCAAGTGGCCTACCAATATACTCAAAACACTGACCGTACACTTCTTATAGTAACTGGAGACCACGAGACTGGTGGCCTCTTGGTTAATATGAGTAATCCAGTGTTAGACTACCAATTCACCGATACATACCATACCGCGGCCCCGGTACCCCTATTCGTTTCTCATAACACTTCCGCGACCTTCCCCACCTTCAATCACCATACGGACATTGGTGAATATCTCTTCAAAGCCTTCGACCTTGTCCCAGGACACCTACCTTTTGAATGGCTTGATTCCCCTGAAGACCAACAGCTCGAATATGGGGACTCGTGTTCTTATCAACTCACCACGTTTTCCGTTAATCCCATTGATACTTGGTGGCTAAATGACACCACCCACTTTACCCTCGATGGAACCGGTCTAATTCAAAACGCCACACCTCTAATAATCAGAGACTATGGCCTTGAGGTCAGTGTCAATGACTCCTCTAGCCTAACGCTCACAGCCACATTCACATTTTATGTCCGAGACACCACTGCCCCTACCTGGATAAACACACCTCAAAACCAAATCCTCGATCCTAGCACCGAGTTACTAATTCAACTCAATGCTACCGACCGTTCTGGCATTACTCAGTGGCACATCAACGATACAACGAATTTTGTCATCTCAAGTTCGGGTCTTCTCCAAAGCTTATCTGGCATATCTCCTGGATCCTATGGTCTTAACATCACTGCTAGTGATCCCCACGGAAACGCTGTTTCTACCACCTTTACAATAACTTTCCTAGAAGCGACTGTCCCACCTCCCGTTCCAGGGATTCCAGGTTACCCTCTCACCTCGATTCTTATTGGTCTACTTCTGGCTTTACTTGGGGGGTTCTCACTCAATCGAAAGTACCGGAAATCTTACTAAACCATCGAGTGTAAACGCTGTTTTTTCCGAATCAAACGGCTTTTCCGGAAAAAACTCCAACAGTAAAAGGAAAGCGTTTTAAATTCAGTTTCACTTATACAGTCTTGGATAACGGGAGTCCCCCGAGGTGGAATAGAGCACAACAACTCAGCTTTCACTTCAAGAAAGCCCGCTCTCCGCACAACGATTCCACTCCGAACAGGAATCCGGTTTCCCTGCATTGGACACCGAACGAGGTAAAACCACACCATAACCACGGCGACAGGATGGGGTATCCTTCCCTGTGTCTTTCATTCCCCTCTCCCCCTCTCCTCCTTTATGTCCTCGTTCTGGACGCCCCATCCCGCTATTGGGTGACGCGCATCGCGCCACCCATTTTTTTAGATCCAAGATTCTTAGCGCTTTCTCCTACGTTGAATCAATGTATAAGTGAGGCTAATTGCTCCTAAGATAACTAGGATGATTCCTAATGCAAAGAAGAATCCCCATCGTTGAATGTGGTCTTGAGGGGGATTTAACGTGAGGAATTGACTGATGATGCTAAGGAGGATGAACCCGATTCCTACAGGAATCAAGGCTGCCCAGCAACACAAACATGGATTCCCCCAAATTGAGGTTGTGTCTTGGCTCTCTCCCATTTATCGAAAACACTCCTTACTTGTCATTGAGGTGATTTCTGATTATAAGGTATATCGGTACGGGGAATGCAAGATTTAACAACGACTTCAACTACTGTACATGATATAACTCAGGTTTTCCTTGGTAAGGATTGGTCATGATGAGAATTACTAGACCGCTACATACTTTGCTCATCTGCCTGCTAATTGGAAGTCTGTTATTTGGGAGTTTTATCCGCATCACAGCGGATTCCAATTATAATCCAAAATTCTGGACCGAAGTGGATGAGAGTCAGTCATCGCTGTCTCCTTCGCGCGGCTGGTTACAGTCCTTACCTGCAGCCTATGAGTTTGAAGTGCCCTATTATCAACAACTCACAAACGTGTGGTGTGGACCTGCCTCGTTGGAAATGTTGTTCGATTATTATGGACCAGACATCACACAATCTGATGTGGCACTCGTTGCTGGGACAGACAGTTCTGGGACGTATACTAGTGATATGATTCGTGCTGCCCATTACAGCTATTACAGCGATACTACAGACATTCCACCAGATGGATATAGTGTACGCCGATTCGGGTATGCTGCTTACTGGCATCAATGGAGTGGTACCTATGCAGCCATCAGTGAATCGGTCAAAACGCTCCTGGTCAACGATATCCCACTCTTGGTCCTAACCTATTATGATGATAGCCACAGCACGGGGCATTATCGGGTCCTCAAAGGCTACGATGATGTAGCCAACGACTTCATTCTTCACGACCCCTGGAATTCCGGCACCTACCACGGTCCCGACGAGACAATCAACCAAAGCCTCTTCATCAACGACCTCTGGACCTTGTACAGCCAATGGGGCATGATTATCCAACCTTGGATCCTCACCATTACTCCTGATACTCCCCACCTTATTCCCAACCAAACCTTTACCATCACCGCGGACATCACCTGCTCCTGTCCTGCCCCCTTTTCACTCACCCAGTACTCCGTGAGTTCTCCCACAGCAAATCTAACACTTCCCGCAAATTTCACGATTGTCTCTGGTCCCACTCCTGCATTGGATCTAAGCACTGGATCCGCTTCTGTTCAGTGGGTGTGTCAAGCACCCCTAGCTTTTACTCAGGTCGAATGTGAGCTTGAAGTTGTGATTTACGGGTCGGTAAGTGGGGTTGGGTTTCACGCTGGATCATATACTGATATGCTTGGTGTCAATGGCACAATCTCCCTTCCACTGATTACACCCACTGGTGGGTTTCCTCCATTTCCGATTGAATTCCTTGTTGTCGTCGTCATAGGTATCGTAGTCATCGTTGTGATTGCAGTCGTCATTATCTTAATTAGACGTCGAAAAACCGTCTCCTAACCCGCATGAATTGTTTCTTACGAAGATAACGGCACGGGAGCCTTCTATCCGCTAGCCCTAATGAAAAAGTAGTTTCAAGATACCTGCTGTCCAGTAAGTCGAACGCAAATCGTCCACAACAGCCCAACACTCTGGCTGGCTACTTTAGGACAATTGCGTCTTCAGGGCAGTTCTCGACACAGGATTCACAGTCCACACACGCATCTGGGTCTGTCACTTTGGATTTGTTCTCTTCAAGGGTGAAGCATTCACTGGGACAGACGTCTATGCATGAGCCGCAACCGGTGCATTTCGCTTCGTCTACTTTCGGAGGCATTTTACTTAACCGTCCTTTTCGCCTCTTCCAACGGTTGAAGGCTGGAAGAGTGTGACTTCACAGGTTGGTATTTGTTTTTTAACTGTTGCACTCGGTCAAAGTTTTCCATCTTATTCCACCCAAATCGCAAGCATAATAAGTGCAGGCAAAGAATCGTTCCCACGCTCACCCCGCTATGGGAGTTGATTTGATGTCATCAAAGAAATCTCGAATTTTTACAGAAAAGGCCCCAACACCCGTTGGTCCCTATAGTCAAGCAATTCGGGCAGGGGATTTCATTTTTGTTGCTGGTCAGGTGCCAGTGAATCCTGAAACTGGAGAATTTATCAC
>JAEOTD010000016.1 GCA_016839995.1 Candidatus Hermodarchaeota archaeon | reverse complement strand
GCTTATAGGAACAATTCAAAAACAGTGTCGCTGAACCTTCTTTGGGTGATGCACACATGTTGTTTAGTCGACGTCGACGTGGCTGGTTAATTGGTATCGTGTTATTGATTGTAATTCTCACTTTACTAATTTATCCAACACTCATCATGGGGACACCCCTTGGAGCGTTATATACTACCGAGTTAGCAGTTGTAATTGTTCTTTTTGCAGGAATGATGTTCCTCCTTTGTCTTCTACTCTACCTAGGAAACTAGAAAACCCGATATTTGCGAGGGAAAACCATTCTGCTCAACAAATCGATTAATAAGGTGATGAGCCTTAGGGTGATACCACTAGCTGGGCTAGTGAGCAAGTTGCGTGGATGCGACGCTAGATGACAAAGAAACCTGAGAAAGGCGATTTTGGTGATTTGGTCGTTGTTGCAACGCCGGATGAAATCAAACAAGGTGCGCGTCGAATCATTGGTTCCCGAATGAAAATCATTGAGGGAGAAAACGGGGTTTTGATCTATTCGGATGAAACCACAACATGCCCCCTTCAAGTAAAGGCAATCCCGTTACAACAAGGCGTCTATAGATTGGATGTTGGAAGCGTGTGCACTGTCAAGAACTGTGATTATTTCGGTCAGTGTGCCCGATTAGATGCACGGGCAGCAAAATCCTTAGAAACCGTTATGGCGGAAATTTTGGATGAGCCTGAGCGCATTCACGAGGGACGAACGTGGAGACCGGAACGCCTCAAAGACGATGAGAAGTTACAGAAAATAATCGACCGAATAATTGACGAGGGAATGTAACGAAACCGATTACAAAGTGTTTTGGAGCGAAGGGAAGGTATGGGGAATCCGAGTCCAGTCCCTTTCGGTGAAAAGAAAGCTAAACCGTGGGGGTATGAAAGACCAGTCGGACAGTTCCGGGGACTTAATCTCAAGGAACTTTTTTTTCTTCAAGGAAAGGTCAGTTCATTTCATTACCATATTAAAAAGGATGAGATTTTCTACATCATATCTGGACGTATTCGTCTAGTGTATGGTGAGAAGGACGAGGTGTTTACAGCCGGTCAATCGGTCCATATCCCTCCTGGCATGCGCCACCAGTTTCATCCTCTGGAAGACACGCTGATCCTTGAAGTGAGTACGCAAATGTTCGGGGATATAGTCCGAATCGAAGATGCATATAATCGCTCAAGCGAAGAATAGGCTCATATATTGCATTAGGCTCTGTGTTTTATTCGGTTCTGAGTAAGCCTAAGAGCCGATCTTTTCGCTCGACGGGTTTGTAAAATTCGAATGTTCCTTTTTCCCAATCTGACCCTTCACCTAGCGAGGCAACGAGTAATCCATTATTTAAGGCGACATAGCGAACGGGGAATCGTTGACTTATATCACTGAAAAAGGGATTATGGATAATTGAGGTGTAAGTTCCTAAATTTGAAAACACTCGACGAACGGTCTGTGTAGAGAGTCGTTGTAAAGCGGATTCGTATTTCTGGTAATTCTCAACAACTGGACCCTCTTTTGCATCAAATCGATAGGAAAGTCGGAATACGTGTTCGTATTCGACGCCGAGATTAAGTTTGATTTTGACCGTGCCATCGGGAGTGACAATCCATCCATTTTGGAGATTAAGAAAGGAAACGGGATTATTCAAATAGCGATACTTCGTTGGATCTGGATTTCCGAAGAGTGTTTCTTGGGTAATTTGGATGACTTCTTGGGTGAAATCGAGTAATTCCATAACTTCAGCAAGTGTTCGTATTTGTTTGCCTTGCTGTTCGGGTGGCATTCGAAGTAGTTCATTTTGGGCAAAGCGGTCAAATTCCTTTGCTTTGTTAGAAAAGGTCCGCTTCTTGAGAACACCATAATCGGGTTTGAAGGGAACAATTTCAAAGTTTACATCGATATCCGGAAGAGCCATAGTGTATTGAAAGCCTTCAGGGTCATAGGCGTGATCGAAACGTAACAACAGCCTATGCTCTCCGGTAACAATGGTGACATCCAAATCATCGGTTCTGTTGACAAATTCAAATAAACTAACAAAGAAGTCATTCTCAGGGAAGGTAATGTGGGTGTCCCATTTGGGTTGCCAACGTTTAGCCCAGGCAACAACATCTGCGGGCTTACTGGGCGGTTGCTCGTCCCTCATTATCTCTAACCTGCTTTACCAATACATCGGAGGAAAGGTGCCGCTACACCTTCTCTTTGAGAGATAGCAAAAAAACCTTTGGGCAGAAGATATCTCACTCCTTGTCCATTGTTGAGAACCAAAAAAGCACGAAGGAAAGACTGGCTCAACCAAAAATCTATAGGGAGCTTTCCGTTAATCAAGCGGGGATTGAATACTTTGAGCGTCTTAGAACCTCTCAAGCGAATCATATCGCTGACCCGTAAGGAGATTCAAACAATAATCAAAGACCGAACCGCGATATTGTTAGTCTTTCTCCTCCCTGTGATTACTATTGGCACTCTTGCTCTTGCGATTCAGCAGAATGACATTCAAGCAGAAACAGTGCCAATCTACTTTGGTGTTGTGGATCTTGATACTACTGATACATATCCTGGTCTGGATTTGTCGGAGAATTTCACCGCAACACTCGCAGGCCTTGAGGGGGTCACCGTGACGGTTTACGATAATGAGTCTGCCGCGTATAACGCCTTGTTTTACAATGAGGTTGATGCGTATGTGGTTATCACTGATGGATTTGAACATGCACTCGCGATGAATTTACCAGCAATAATCAATGTGCACACAAGTAACACGCAGCTTCGGGGGCAAGGTGAGGCGATTATTACTGTGACTGCAGCGGCGCTCAGTTTTCGGGAAAAGTTAGGATGGATTCAAAGTGATATCCTAACCATCCCTGAGGTCGAATTTGTACCTGAAGGTGATGTGCTTGCTGTACAGGTGGGGGCGTTTCTTGTGGTCTTTTGTATTTTCATGGCCATTGCTTTGATATCCTGCCAGTCGATTGTTGGAGATATTCCTCTTCGACGAATGTTACTTACCCCAACTAGTAAGCTGGAAGTCATCTTTGGTAAAATCACAGCTTATTCGATTATTGGTATGATCCAGGGTATCTTGCTTCTGGTTCTTTGGATTCTAGGATTCCAGCTTAACCTTCGAACCGATTTAGTGACATTGATGATAGTTGTCAGCCTGATGGCGTTGGCAGGGGCTGTCTCTGGTGTTGTGATATCGTCTCTGTCTACCTCTCGGCTTCAAGCTAATCAAGGTTTTCTGTTCTTATTGTTGGGGATGATGATTCTAAGTGGAATGTTTATCGATGTGGGAGTCATTTCGGAATTTCTCCCGATGAATCTGGGTATGCAGTTGATACAAGAAACGGCGTTTAAGGGGCTTCCACTAATCTCTGGTTGGTCGGAGCTAATTCGAATTCTCATCTTTATCATCGGTGGCACAGTGATTTCGATTCTTGTACTATGGAGGAAGAAAACGCTCGCATAGATGTGGGGGATGTATTACGGTGGAACAACTCGCAGATATTCCCGTCTTTGTTGAGAAGAACTACTTCGCTGGTTCGCGCTTCGATGATGCGTTGGACTGGATTGAGGAGCGAATTGATCGAGAGATTCACTCACAGATTACGGGGAGATTACGGCACACTGATGAAGAGATAGCTGTTGAAGGTCGGGTTCTCAACGTTATGCGAAAGGGACGCCGCCGAAGAATTGCACTACTGGTGAATTTGGTTCTAAATGGCTCTGAACAGCTTGTTGGAACAGTGTTAACCATTGGTTCAGACAAGACCGAAAGAGAGGAGGTTGCAGCGAAACAGCTTGTGATGATGAACTGGCTTCGTCGGAACATCCATGACGACTTCTACTATGACGGAGAGGAAATCGATCATGCCGTTAAACGGGTGCAGGAACTTCTCGCTTATACTGAGGTTGATGCAATAATCTGGGGAGTTAACAAAGATGGGCAAGAGATGAATATTGAAGGAACTGTGACTAATGCCCGGATGGAGCGCCTTAGAGTTGGTCTTCTTGAACTCCGAACCACTCCCACTTCTCGTGTGTCAGAAAGTACTGCACAGGTGTTGACAATCGGTGGGCAAGAATCAGCTCCAGAAATCATGCGTGAAATCATGAGCATCGTTCCAGATGTACTTGCCCACAAAATGCTCTTCATCCCTGCTTATGCGCGTACCCGAGGAAAAGTCGAAAACGTCATAGTTGCAGAAGACCTCACTGTGACGGTCGATAACAACTTCGACATCATCCGAGATGTGTCATTTAGACTCCCAAGCGGTAAAATTATGGGAATTATTGGCGAATCTGGATCTGGGAAATCCACTACGATTCGAGCACTTATCGGCGATATCATTCCAACTCGTGGTCAGGTGGTAATTGGAGGAGTCAAGTCAACACAACGGAAACAGGTGAAACCCATCTTCGGTTTTGTCCCTCAAGACCTTGGATACATGTATCAGAACTTCACTCCCTTAGAAAACATCATCGAATTTGGGAAACAGTATGGAATACCCGAACAAGAACTCGTCCGTCGAGGAAAAGTACTCCTTCGCGAAATGGGGATTTTTGAAAAAGGCAATCAAAGTGTAAGAACACTCTCGGGAGGCGAAAAACGACGGGCCTCCATTTCAATCTCAATGGTTCACCGACCACAGCTTCTCATCTTGGATGAGCCCACATCAGGATTGGATCCGGATATGCGGAGCGAATTATGGGATTATCTTGACTATCTGAATCAAGAATATGGGACCAGCATGATTGTTGTAACCCATTATCCTGGAGAAGCCGAATACTGTGATACCGTCGGAGTATTCATGCGAGAACGCAGCTTGGTTGCCTATGGAAGCCCTGCGGAACTGAAAGCCTCGCTTCCCGGGAAAGGTTATGCCGTCGGAATTATTCTTCAGCAACCACGACCAGGAATAGCCACACAGCTTCAGGACGTCAAGGGAATTATCCATGTGTTGGAACGTGGCGAACTCATCAAGGTGTTCAGTGAAGTTCCATTAATTGAAATGGCTGAACGTGTTGTCCGAGCTCTTCAAGCTAAGGGTATCCAAATTAAGAGCGTCAAACCGAAAATGGGTGTTGACATGACCGATTATTTCATCCTCATCACTGGACGGCAATTGGAGGTGTAACTTGGAGTGCAACGCCTCAGACATCAACATCCGGGCTCAGCAAACCCACTCACGGGAATATTCCTACTTTCTATGTTGATTACGACCGTCTTATTTGCTGCAAGTCAACTATCCTTCGGAGCTATCAGCCGACCTTCTGACATTCCAGTAAAGGACGCAAAACTCTCCAAATCCCTTTTACATTTGATGTCAAGTTGTGAGGACCTTGATACTCCAGTAGATGTTGTTGCACGGCTGTCAGATACGGTCAATTGGAAGGCTGCACAACGTGCAATCCTTCAGATGGCGACCATGACGAAAATAAAAACTTATCATCAGTTCATCCATGCGATTTCATTTCAAACCACTGTTGGAGAACTTTACAACATCGCAGGACTTCCGCAGATTACTAAAATCTGGACAGATTTTCACTTTCAGCTAGATATCCCAAACGAAGCGTCTTCTGAGAATCTAATCCCTCCGAATGGGTATATCCATCCCAAAGAAACCATTGATGCGACGCCACTTTATGACTTAGGTCTTAGTGGATTACATACTGTTGTCTCTATCTTAGATACCGGGATTGATGTAACCCATCCTGACCTTGATGATATGGATGATAATGAGACAACAAATGATCCAAAAGTTTTGGCACAAGTCTCTTTTGCTGAAGGAGATCCTTTTCCTTTTGATCTCAATGGTCATGGAACCTATTGTGCAGGTTTAGTTGCAGGAACAGGGTCAGCATCATCGGGCAATTATTCTGGGATTGCCCCCGGAGCTCAACTCATGAGCGCCAAGGTGCTCTTAAGTGATGGAACCGGTTACTCTTCGTGGATTATCCGAGGGATTGAATGGAGTTTAGCCAATGGGGCAGACATTATTTTGCTTCCCTTCTCAACTCTGGGTTTTCCTGGAGATCCACTCTCAGAAGCAGTAATGAAGGCAACTGAGAAGGGAGTCTTGGTGGTCTGTGCAGCGGGGGATCAAGGTCCCAACCACATGACTATCATGTCACCTGGAGAATCCTTGGCAGCTGTCACAGTGGGCGCCTATGACACGACAACCGGTAAGGTGCCTGATTTTAGTAGTCGCGGGCCCACTTTCGATTTTCGAACGAAACCCGACCTAATTGCTCCAGGTGTTGACATCATCTCGCCTTCACTCTTCAATATCTTCCCAAGCGGTATCGGAAATATCTCAATTGATATTTCTCCAGAGGATATCGATTTCATTGGCGGGGGAAGTTTTGGGGCACCTGTTGATGAGAATTATACCAGAGCAAGTACCACTGCTGCTGCGGCGTCGATTACAGCTGGTGCAGCCTGCCTTCTTCTTGAGAGTAGCCAATTTGCTCCACCCGAAGCATTGTCAATAAGTATGCGAAAGGGAGCCACCTCAATTACCGAAGAACCGAACATTGAAGGTGCAGGCATTCTCACCGTATCACGGGCTTATACTGAGTTATCTGCTTTTCATAATCCATTTCCAACTGATTACCGTGCGCGGAGTGTGGGATTTGGTCTTCCCTATTACGGGATGCTACTCAGTGAAGCTGCTGAAGAAAACGTAACCCTGCTGATGAGTGGGTATTCCACTGCTCTTGGAGCCCTTGTGATGAGTAGCATGACCAATATGACGTTATTTCATATGCTCTTTGGAATGTTTCATCTTGCGGTTGGGAACAGTAGTCCAATGCCATTTGCCTTGCTGAACGTTGAGCAAGAATTTCATTGGACAGGATTACCTTATGGAGAGTACGTCCGAGCGACTGGGATTTTATCGTATAACGATTTACTTGTTATTCCCCGAATTGAATCGTGGCAGGTAAGCACAGGTCCTTCCGCTAATACCTTTCGAATCTCCTTTTTCTTTGTGAATATTGGTTCTGGGAATGTAACCGACATTCGGTTGTATAGTCAGTGGAATTTTGATTTATTTAGTGGAGCCAATGATACTTCGATCCAACAGGGATTCTTCAACACTACCTCTAACCTATTCCACATCTTTGGTGATGTACTCCCTGTTAATGAAACAGCACGTGTTGACCAATATATTGGGATTAATGCTTCCACTCCTTTCACGAGTTTTCAAGTAGGATCTTCTGATGATGTCAGCGATCATTTGCAAAACGAAACGCTGGATGGTTCTCTAAGTTATACGAGTGATGAGGGAGTAGGATTTGGTTCCCAATGGAGACTTGGTAACCTTTCGGCAGGAGACAAGGCATTGAATGTGTCAATGACCCTTGGTTTTGGTCGAAATTATACAGCGCTTGTACATGGAATTAACCAAACCGAAGCTTCGGAAGTAGCTCTCCCACTCACAGATCTTTGCATGATTCGAATGAATCTAGCGCGAACTGGAATTACTAATTCCATCTATCAGACCGAAGTAATTGTCCTAAACATTGGCGAGGGGGGAGTTGATTCTATCGCAGCGTTTTTCACAAATCGAACACAGCCGTTAGGGGGTACTGTCTTTGCGCGATACTTCCAGTTGGGAACCTTTGAACCGTTTCAGTTTCAACAACTCGTAGTTGACTGGAATCCTGAGGTCTCCGACATCTATTTTGCAGGGTGGGTCGTTGCGCCATCCGTTGATTTTGATCTTATCCTTCCCACAATTCCTCAAGACCGATACCCGTTGGATAATCTTGTCTACCGGGATGTATTCGTCAGTAGGCCTCCACGAATGCGTATGCTGATTCCCACCTACCTTCCCTTCGGCCCCATGACGCTTCATTTCCCCAATGATTACGCCATCTACAATTTCACACTACTTACCACGACAGAAATCAGTCACCTTTCAGTGACCATTGAACCCTATTATGATAGTACTTTAGAATACCCCATTGATCGCAATATCACACACTGGGAGATTCCACCAGACATTGCCCAAGAACAAATTACGAATATTCGGGTTGGTACACAATTCCAAATTTCCTTTATAGTACCTACCTTTCTTGAAGCAGGCCCGTATTTTGGAAACCTTGCACTCAGTACATTGGATGGTTGGCAGTTCACTTTACCTTTTATTGTGAATGTGACCTATCCCCAAGCAGTCATCCTCTTTGATTCAATTCACAACCAAGGACTCGACTTTGCAAATTTAGAGGACTTAGACTTTTCAAACCTTGATTTTGAGGAACTACTTTCCCTCTTTGATGAAATTGGAGACACTATACTGACAGGTTATACAAGGCTCCGAGAGTTATTTGCCGCCTCTCAATTGAACCTAGTTGACATCCCACTAATATCGGAAATCAATTCCACTGTGCTCCAATTATTTGATGGTCTCATTCTCTGTGATCCCGAAAAAGGATTTTCTCGGGATGAAACTGTGGCGATTTCAGAGTTTATCGACGCAGGCTTCAGAGTAATGATTCTAGCAGACAATCCTGACTCGTCGAATCATACCGCATTGAATCAACTTCTTTTGAATCAAAGCATTCAAGTGGGTGGAACAGTCACTGGACATAACTCCACTGAATTACACCCCTCGACTCCATTTACTTCAGGAGTAAGCCGTATTACTACAATTGATGGTACAGTGATAACCGCGACCGGAGCAGCCCAAACCTTTGCCTGGGTTAACGGAACTGACTTTGGAGTTTACCTGAATGATAATAACAAAGAGCTCTATGTCTTAGGGTGTTCGATGATTTTCAGCAATTCACGTTTACTTGAGCATGATAACTTTCGATTAGTTAACCAAACGATTCAGTATCTTTTCCGGAAATCAGTTCACTTAACCATTCGTATCACGGGTGGAACGAATTCGTCCTTTTACATTGGTGATAATGCGGGATTTGTCATTGATGCGCAAAATTCGACTGGGAGAGGTGTTGAAGGCCTGTCGATGTTCATTATCTATGTCTTTCCAAATCGAACTCAAATGGTCTTTATCGCCTTTGAGGTGAAAGAGGGCCGTTATGGTTCTTTTCTTTTTGCGAACTGGACTGGACTTGATGACACTGTGGACACTCCTCAAACGTTCTCGATCATTGCATTCACTACACCTGGCGAATACCTTAGCACGTCTGCGTTCTTCCACTTTTACTATGTTCTCCCGCCTGATGAACCAGCACCTCCACAAGAACCGGATTTTCTTACTCTCATGGTTATCCAAATTTTATTAGTCACGATTTTGTTGATACTAGTCATTGGCACTTATTTCACAAACCAATATAGACGAAAGCGACGGATGCGCACACCCTCCCTCAGCGAGCAAGTCATTCAGGATATTGATAACACGTTGAACACCACTCATGCCTTAATTCGGGAAATAGAGTGGACTCTCACAGACCGGCGCATGGATCGTATTGAGAAACTACGAATCACTTCTGGTGAACCTGCAAATCGATTAGAGAACATGCTCAAACGGTTACGTGAACTCGCAAAGGATACAGGAGTTTGAGACCAATGACGAAAGAGAAAGCGCCAAAAATCATTGAATTCGATCAGGCGTCAGTGAAGATTGGTCGAGTAAAAATTCTCCACGACATTTCCTTTTACACTAGAGAGCGGGAAATCTTGGGTGTGATTGGGGCATCCGGATCAGGAAAAACAACCTGTCTACGAGTAATGACAGCTCAGCTGAAACCTCATAAGGGCAGTGCCCGAATTGCGGGAAATGATGTGAAAAAAGAAGCTACTGCCATCCATTATGCAACAGGTTATGTCCCCCAACATGAAGGTCAAAGCCTCTACTTCCCTTTTTCTGCTTTGGAAAACGCGCATTTCTTTGGACGAATGTATGCTCTTGAAGGCAAGGAAATCAGACGTCGTGCAGTAGAGATTCTGGACATTTTGGGCTTTGATGAGGATTTGATGCACAAGCCTGTTAGGTTACTTAGTGGTGGAGAAAGAAAACGGGTTTCAATCTGTGTTGGGCTCATCCATCAACCTCCAATCCTACTTTTAGATGAGCCAACCACAGGGCTCGATGCCCATCTTCGCCATGAACTGCTTAACTATCTCAAACAACTGAATTTCCATTTTGGCACCTCAATGGTTCTCATTTCCCATGACCTCGAAGTCGTGGAATATTGCAACCGAGTTGTATTACTCGAAAAGGGGACCATCTCCCTTCAAGGACATCCGGATGAGCTTATCCAATCACTCACAGGTGGCGGTGAAGCAATTGAGGTGACCTTTGATCGGCTCACTGAGGAAACTCTCCGGCAGGTCGAGGATATGCCCTTTGTGGAAACTGCTATCCGATCCGGTCGTGGAAGCCTGAAAGCCTTCGTAGAAGAGCCCCATAAACAGATTCCCGATTTTCTTAAAGCACTCCAAGAACTAAGTCTTACTCCTCGGGAACTGAGCGTGGTTGAAGCAAGCTTCTACGATTTCTTCCGTACAAAAAGCTGGACAGAATTTATGGAAGAGGAACCCAGTAACTAGACTTTTATTACAAGAGGAGAAATCCTCGATAAAGCAATCCTTTAGTTACGCCCTTAAAGGTCGATTGTTACTACTAACTTAATAAGAAAGAGTACATGGTACAATAAGCACGGGTGCGGAAAATGGCTAAACAACCCTATTATGAGTTCAAGATTCTTCTTGTCGGTGACCCCGCTGTCGGAAAAACCAGCCTCATTCTGAAATATGTGGAAAACCGGTTTGAACGTGAATATAAAGCCTCGATTGGGGTCGATTTTGCTTACAAAATCATCGAACTGGAAGAAAAGGTTGCACGACTGATCATTTGGGATATCGCCAGCCAAGAACGGTTTGCACCCTATCGTTCAAGCTTTTACAAGCAGACGGATGGAGCCATGCTGGTCTTTGATCTCACACGCCCAGACACTCTTGAAGCCATTGAAGAGTGGATGCGCGAAATTCGTGAGCATGCCGGAGACGTTGAAATCCTTCTCATTGGAAACAAAGCAGATCTCAAGAAGAAACGAGCAATCAAGAACCCGGCAATTCAGAAATGGATTGATCGATATGGATGTTCATTCATTGAGACTAGTGCGATGAGCGGAGAGAAAGTAGAAGACGCATTCCGTATTCTCACTGAGCAAATCATCGAGAAGCTTGAACAATAAACCATTCTTTTTAACCACCACAGAGCAAACCTCTATTAGGATGCACTCCACAACAGTTCGTATTCAATAGTGAGCGTGAAATAACCATGAGTAAGGAACCATACGGTTTTGCAGCCTGGACATCGTTCATTCCAG
Organism: Candidatus Hermodarchaeota archaeon; assembly: GCA_016839995.1. GTDB lineage: Archaea > Asgardarchaeota > Hermodarchaeia > Hermodarchaeales > Hermodarchaeaceae > Hermodarchaeum. The sequence continues at coordinate 2,670 of JAEOTD010000016.1, read as the reverse complement.
AATCTGAAATTCGCCGGTTACTCAAATATAATGTCCCCTACTATTTCGGTGGTGGAAAACCCGGCGCTTTACCCATTGAAACTTTGGCACAAATTCTCATCGATTTAGGCAACGAGCAACTCTCTGAAATTAAATCAGGGAACGAAGAACGGGTAATTGATGACTTCAATTATGGACCAACGAGTGGTAAAGCATTTCTTCGGAAAACCTTGGCAAAGCGGCTTATCGAAAAAGACGATATTACCTTAGATTCAGAACATCCAGAAAATGATGTGCTTATAACCACGGGATCACAGCAAGCCTTGTATGCTATGTTAGACACCTGTATAGATCAAGGAGACATCATCTTAACCACTAGTCCTGCGTACTTAGGTTTCTTAGTTCCAGCAGTGAAACTCGGGGCTCAAATTATCACAATCCCTACTGATTTACAGGGAGCAATTCCCGAGCATTTTGAAGCTGCCATTAAGTGTTGCAAGAAGGAGTTGGGAAAGAAGCCTGAGATGATTTATGTTGTCCCCGACTCGGATAATCCGAAGGGAACCACGGTTCCGAAGAACCGCCGCGAAGCCCTATTCAATTTGGCAATGGAGAACAATATCATCATAGTTGAAGATGGAGCTTATCGCGAAATTCAATTCCGTGAACCTCGTGAAAAACCAATTAAAGCCTTGGATACTGAAAACAAGTACGTCGCCTATCTTCGAACAAGTAGCAAAGAAGCAGCTGTGCTACGGATTGGGTATAGTGTTTTTCCACCAAAGGTTCGAGAACAGATCAATAAAGACAAAGGTTTCCTGGATCTTTGTAGTCCCACGATTGTCCAACGAATGCTAGATGCCTATTATCGGTTACACATTGACAAGGTGTTACCTTCTGCCTTGAAGACCTATGAGAAACGAGCAGACACCATGCGCAAAGCCATTGATGACACCTTTCCAGCTGGTAATCGAACTGACCCCACGGGTGGCTTTTTCATCTGGTGGGAAAGTGAAGACAAAGACTTTGATGCAAAACAATTCTTAGAACAAGAAGCACTCCCTAATGACATCATCTATGTCCCAGGTGTGGCATTTTACCCATTAATGGGACTGAGCTATCTTCCAGAACGCGAAGAGCTGGTTCCCGTTGAACGCTCATTGAATACTATGCGAATCAGCTATTCTTACACTTCTTCTGAAGTTATCGATATTGGAATCCGAAAATTAGGTGGATTACTTAGCGACCAACTCGCCTAGATATTGCTAGGGGTTCAACGTCCACGTCGTCGCCATTGGAGAATGAGTATGCCTAGTGAAGCTAAGAGGAAGTAGGAGACAAACACCGCAGAGACACCAACAACTAATCCTTGAATGAATAAAATAATGAATTCCAAGGTAAAGAGAAGTGGACCAAACCGCGCAATGAGTAGGAAGGCCCCATAGAAGGAGAAGATAGGCCAGGCGACTAATCCACCAATCAAGAGGATTATCACAGTGATAAGCCCAATGCGACTTTGAACAGGGTCTAGAAAGCGGTGAGGGAGAATCGTTGTTGCATCATGTTGGAAATAGTAGGTAATGAGGAGCGGTGTTGGTTGTAAATGTAGTAAACCCCAAATCTGAAGACCCGCTTGAATGGGAAGGACGAGTAAGGTGAGCAGCCAGGAGTAATAGATGAGTCCGATGAGGATCCATGCATACTGCGGGCTCACTTCGAACAGCATCACTTGAAGTGCTAGACTGACATTGGCTACACCATACATCGCCAAAGCCGTCAGAACACCTGTGACAAGATGTGACCCGATGAATACTCCGATGCGTTGAACTCGTCGTGCCACACAAAGCCACCAAGGAGAACGAGGTTCTTTGCAGGCTTTTATGCTTTCCGAACGGGAAAATTGCGTTTCAAGGAATTTTGTTTAGCTAACGCTCTCACAGAATAAAAAAAAGAAGGGAGAGGGGGGTAACCCCCCAGTTTTAGGTTTTCGCAGTTTGTCGTCGTTTCAGTAAACAGGTCGCCAACAAGATGATGATGACGATTACTATTACGGCAATAACGACATACGTCTCGTACGGTGGTGGTACTGGATCAGGTGGTGTTGGTGTTACCGTGAAGAGACCAGAAGTTTCTGTCACGGAATACATTCCATCTGTCACTGTCACCCGGAACATCATTTCTTCTGTTCCTTGCATACCGTAGAAGCCTGTGGGATCCCACGTTGTACTGAACTCAGTGGTTCCAGCCACAATCAGACTCCAGTTCAACCCGCCGTTGTTGCTCATTTCCACCCGGAAGGAGAGTGTCTCATCCAGGTTGGTATCAGAGGCTGTCCAGTTGAGAGCAAATGGACCGGGTCCTCTGACGTCACCAGCGGTTGGGTTGAGGAGAGTGAGAGAGGGCACAAAGAAGTTGGTGAAGGTCACGTTTGGATACGCGATTTCAACCGTCGTTTGTTCATCGAGGGATGTCCCTGTAATACCTTTAAGCACAATGTCCACAGCGGTGTTTAGACCCAAATCATGGGTATCAACAGTAACTGATAGTCCAGGATTGGTGTTGTGGATGATGGCTTGTGCGTCACAGTGGGCTTCGTAGTAGATGTAATCCCATACACCCCATCCGTACGGACTTGCCGAGTCGTCGTCAAAGTAGTCCACACCGACAATGTAGTCTCCACTGACCGGTGCG
>JAEOTD010000128.1 GCA_016839995.1 Candidatus Hermodarchaeota archaeon | reverse complement strand
TGTGATAACTTGGGTCTCCAATCAAATTTTGTGGATTCTTATCTGAATTCAGTTCCACCAACAAGCTAGTTGACTTCTATATCCATTTAATCGTGGGTTCTTCTTTCTTCGACAACATGGCGTGTGCTTCAGGGATGTCCTTTGGATAGCCAAGTATGATAGGTCCGTATATTCGCTCATTATCCGTTAGCTCGAGGGTTTGTACGATTTCAGCATCGCCTTTGACAAGTGAACCGAATCCCACATAGCAGCTTCCAAGACCTAGTGATTGGGCCGCAATCATGATGTTCTGGCAGGCAAGGGCACAACTAACCGCATATTCTGCTAGACCGATGATAAAGAGGATGACAGGGGCAGAGTAGTAGACCATGTCTTTGGGCTCGTCCATCACCTCTTGTAGTCTCATTGCTTTCGCGTACATTTCAGGGAACAGCGTCTTCATTTGTTCAGTGCTCTTTTTCCAGATTGGCAGTGTGGTCTTTAGGAGTTGGTTCTTAAATTCTGGATTCTCGACAACTACAAACCGCCATGGCTGAAAAAGCGGGTCTTTTTTGCCTTTTTCCACCCGGCCCTGTGACGGGGCCCGATTACCTGCTTCAATGATCGTGTTGATGATTTCCTTTGAAATCGGTTCAGGTTTAAAGGATCTGCAAGACCGCCTGTTGTATATGGCTTCAAGTACTGGGTTCGTCATCATTATCACTGTCCAGAGATTGTGACCGTTGTTACATAAAAGCGTTAAACCCTTAGGTGTTAAGGAAGAAAATAAGAGACCACCATACAAAGTAGTAATGACAAATTAGTCGGTGGAAACATGGCCGTAGACTTATTCTTGCTCGTTGCGATAGCAGAAATTGCAGGAATCTTTGTCGGCTTCGGCGCTCTAATTGGAGTCACCCGTCCGGACGAGGTTTCCGCGTTCCAAGCCGCACGACTCCGTGCCCTTGTCATGGTTGGACTCACAATAATCATTGCTTCTCTCATACCGGTCACTCTTAACCTCTACGGGATCACTGAACACACACTCTGGTTTGCGTCAAGTTTCTTCTTCTATTCTCTCAACTGGATTGTAATCATCATGGCTTTTCGAGATCCTGCGAATAGAGAACTCATGAAAACCGAAACGCAAAGAAGACCTGTGACATCCATACTTTTTTGGTCGGTGCTCGAGGTTCCGTTTCATGTGCTATTGATTCTAACCATGCTTGGTTTGTTTCTATCCCTAGAACCTGCCTTCTATACTACCGCCCTCGTGATCTACCTATTTCAAGCCGCTTTCGCACTTGTTCAACTTGTCCATTCCCAAGAATAACATTCCAAAGCGATTTGTTATGGAGTGGAAAAGGTAGAAAAAACCAATCTCCCTCTTTTTGCACCCAAGTAACCCCCCAACCCGCAACAATTTCTGGATATCCTTGATTTCCCGCAAAGACTAAAGAAGACGTTCTCAGGGGCGATAACCAGAAAAGTTCTTCGTGGGTTTTCCCGGGTGATAACCGGAAAAGCCACAACTCATCATATACTGTCTCCGCACAGCTAAGCTTACTTGTTTAACGGATTTTTAATAAGGTAGCTATTTACAATTCTTAATTCTTTTTTTCAATTGCCCACTGAATGATCTTATAGGCTGTTTCAAAACTGCACCATTTCCAATCGGTATGCTCTGCTGGATTCAATACGGGATCTTGAAGTTGATTGATCCGAGCGATGAAAACATGGATTGTAATTTCTTTTACGGCTTTTTGAAGTTCTGGAGGATATATCTCACCTTCGTCCTCATCTTCTACGAAGAATCCTGGTGAAGGGTTAAATGGAACTATACGGGCAGGAGTGTATCCTGTTTCCTCGAACAGTTCCCTTTTTGCGCATTCAAGTGGGCTTTCGTCTTTTGGATGATCACGAGCCCCTAGTGTATGCCCTACTCCACCAGTTACACACTGCCAATTATAACTCACTGTAACCCGTTTTATCATCAGAAACTCTAACTTGTCATCTTTGTACCGAATAGGATAAACTGAAACCATCTCTTTCTGAGTCATAGTATTCACTCCAAATCATGTTTTCAGAATAAAAAAATGTGGGTACTGAGTAAAAAACGCATAGACTCTCACCATTCAGTTACGAATTGGTGAACCCCTATGCATTAACTCATACTGATTTTTAATTTGGTGCTTATATTCAGCGATAATAGCATTTAGCCGAAACAAATGAAACATCTACACCTGAGGGTATTGTACATCTCACATGGACAACAACCTTAACGGTATCGTAGACACTGCAATCCCTATCAGGAAGATCAATTTCGATGCGTTGTGGATTAGACCAGATATTCCTAGTATCACTGATTACTGTTCCTTTGTTGAAGATGATCCCTCTAACTTCGACCCCGAAGATATGATTTTGACCATCTGCATCATGAAGTCCGACCCGAATTGCAGAGAGATAGAGTTTGGAAGTGCCCCGTTGTGGAGGAAGTGGAATCGCATAATTTAGATGCATTTCCGCAGCTTCCGTATTTCTGATGGTCCAGACGGAAGCTTCAGCTTTACCTGGCTTTGATTCAAGCTCGAAAATGCAAGGTACCCAACATTCATCGTTCATATTAACCACAAACTGACTGAGTCTTCGAATTTTTATAAAGATATTTGGACCCCCATAAATTGAATACACTCCATCTTGAGAAACGCAACACCTAGATGGATACATTGAACACCACTTAGAAGCAAACCCGCAACAATTCCTTTGGAACAACGAAATCCCGCAAAGACTACAGAAGGCGTTCTTAGGGGCGAACTCCACAAAATACACACTCTCACTCTTCTTATTCCCAGTACCTTTTTTTGGAAGTTCATCTCTCATCTTCTTAAGGAGGAGGATTAAAGCGTGGTCAGATTTATTCCATATGATCCGGCTTCCCATCGAGCACAGTTCTTAGAATTGAATATCGAGTTTATTGCATTTATCGCGAATCAAATGCGTGTACACCATAATATTGACGCCGAGGTTCATGGAGGAGGACAGACTATACAAGAATATGTTGAAATTCACCTCGATAAATTCGCGAAAATCAGACCCCCTAAAGGAATAATCTACATCGTTGAATCGGAAGGGAAGGCAATAGGGATGGGGGCATTAAGTCCACTCGATAAAGGAGTTGGCGAAATCAAACGTATGTATATCCGTCCAGGACATAGAGGAAAAGGCATAGGAAGAAGGCTTCTGACAAAATTACTAATTAAAGCAAAGGAGTTTGGATATGCGTCTCTGCGCCTTGAAAGTCAGGACTTCATGACGGTGGCGCACAAATTATACTGGTCTATGGGATTTCAAGAAACAGATGCATATCCCGGAAGTGAAACCCCGGATTGGTATCCCCATAATTTATACATGAAAATCGATTTGTAGCAATTCAATCTGAAATCTTTAAAGAAAAAATATTGAAGAATTCTTCAGTTTACCAATCCTTCAAAGGCTGTTTAATACCAAAGCCATCCCGCAAAGACTAAAGAAGGCGTTCTCAGGGGCGATAACCGGATAATTTTTTCAGGGGTTTTCTTGGGTGATAACCGGAAAAGTTAACCCCGTCTTTTCCCGTCGTCGTACCAGTAAAGCTGCCAATAACACAACACGGAAGAGGAATTAATCTACCGCGACGACGCTGCACTGTCCTCTGAACCGAGCACGCTGGCAACAAAAACAATCAAAAACGCTGCGCCTAAAAGCCTGGGAGCATTTTTATCCGAATTCATTTTAGCCAGCAAGTTAGTTGACTGCTAGATCCATTTAATCATGGGTTCTTTTTTCTTCGGTCGTAATTCAGCTAGAGTGCTAACTTGGTTTTCGCTAGGATCGACCTTTGGATAGCCAAGCACGATAGGTCCGTATATTCGTTCACCATCCTTTAGCTCAAGGGTTTGTACGACATCAGCATCGCCTTTAACCATTGAACCAAATCCCACATAACAGCTTCCAAGACCAAGAGAAACTGCGGCAATCATGATGTTCTCACAAACCATCGCACACCCTATAGAGTTTCTACGTGGACCTATTACATAGAGGATGACAGGTGCAGAATAGAAAATCAAGTCTTTGGGTTCCTCCATCACCTCGTAGAGCTTCATTCCTTGCTCGTACATTTCAGGCATAGTCCTCTTCATGCCTTCGTAGAAATTTGACCTAATCGGTTCTATGGTCTGAACGAGTTTTTGCTTGAACTCTGGGTCCTCGACAACGACAAACCGCCAAGGCTGATAGTCAGTAATTTTCCTCTTCTTCCCTCCTTCTTCCACCTCCTTTTCATCTCCTGTTGAAGGTGCCTGATTGCCAGCCTTGATGATCGTATTGATGATGTCTTTCGGAATCGGTGTTGGCTCATAGAGCCTGACCGACTTTCTCTTCATTATGGTCTCAATTACAATATTCATCATTCACTCACTGTCCGGAGACTAAGACCGGATCCATAAAAGCGTTCGTATCCATCTTTCGTGAAATGCGGTTAGAAAAGTTAACCTGCAAAATTTGCCATGCGCTAGTGCATACCCGCAAAGACTAAAGAAGGCGTTTTCCAGAGTAAAGTTAAGTGTCCTTGATAGGTTGATGGAAATTGACCAGCTCAGCGATGTTTCAACTTGCAGAAGCAAAAGCCAATGAAGCTTTAGTATTAGACCAGCAGGGAAAACGTTCTGCAGCCATGTCAAAATACATTGAAGCGGCAGATATCCTTGTACGGGTCATGAAGGTTTCGAAGAACCCGCAGCTTCGTCGGATTGCATTAGAGCGCGCTGATCAATACGTTGCAAGGGCTAAGACACTACGCAGCTCCAAAATCCCTGCAGGAGGTCCGGCTCCAGATTTTGAAGGAGTGGAAATTGAAGATCAAGAAGAGAAGGAACTGCAAGAAGACATTGATAGTATGATTATCAAGGAAAAACCTGATGTCAAGTGGGAGGATGTGGCTAATCTTGAGGAGGCGAAGCAGGCCCTTCGAGAATCCGTTATCTTGCCATTATTACGTCCTGATCTGTTCACAGGTGCTCGACGTCCTTGGAAAGGAGTGTTGCTCTTTGGTCCTCCTGGATGTGGCAAGACGCTGATTGCTAAAGCCGTTGCGAATGAAGCGGGATGCACATTCTTCAATGCCGATGCTGCTTCACTAGTCTCAAAATGGTTAGGAGAATCGGAACGGTTAGTGAAGAACCTCTTTACATCCGCGCGAAAAGAGCAGCCTGCAATTGTGTTTATGGATGAAGTCGATGCCCTCACTGCAGAGCGCGGTTCTGACCAAGTAGGGGGAGAACGCCGATTGAAAACCCAGTTTCTGATAGAGATGGATGGGATGAAAAGCAAGAAAGGGGACCATATCGTCGTTTTAGGTGCTACGAACCGTCCCTGGGATCTTGATGCGGCATTTCGTCGACGGTTTGAGCGAAGAATCCTAGTGCCGATTCCCGAATTTGAGGCACGAGTGCGTATCTTTGAGATTCATACCAAGGGCATTGATTTGGCTCCGGATGTGGACTTTAATGTGCTTGGTGAGAAGACGGACGGATATGCGGGTTCAGATATTGCTCTTATCTGTCGAGAAGCATCGTTGCAACCTATTCGTGAAATGGATGCATCTGGTGCAATTCGGGATAAGGAGATTTCAGCCCGTCCAGTGAACCTTCAAGATTTTCTTGAAGCGTTGAAAAACATCCGTTCAGTGGTGTCACCAGAAGAACAGGCTAGGTATATTGAATGGGATAACACTCATGGGTCATAGGGGATAGACCGTGTCGAAGGAAAAGACCAGGGAACGCGTCAAAGAGAAAGAAAAAGACGAACTTCGCGTTGATGTAGAGCTTACTGAAGAGGAATGGTTAGACCTTCTGAAAAAGACCCGTGAGCAGATGGCTAGCGTCGAACAGGAGGACGATAGAGCCGTTCTAGTTATGCCGGTGACCGAGGAAGAGGAGAAACAGCTCGAAGAATTGGCACGAAACGCTGTTGAAAAACTTGGTCGTCGTTTCGTCTGGATTGCCAAACGGGGTCGCTATGGCTTCATGTTTGTGATACCCACCTCAGAAAGAGACATTGAACAATGGGGAGCTGAATGGGCAGGTTTTACAGCTGATTACTGTCGAGAAATGCTGTTGCACATTGTCTCAACACGAACTCTAGTAATGTTGGACCCATTCAATGATATCCGCCCTGATCGAATGAAAGCGGTCAAAATTATCTTGGGTGTTCTGGTGAAAGAAGAGCTTGGTCGATGGATTGACGAAGCTGAGGGAATCATTCGAATTACGTGGAAGACCGATGATGAATGGGCGAACGAAATTCGATCCTGGGCGTTGAAAACGGGAAGAACCACTTTCACGTTGTTTAAGCTGAAAGAGTATCGAAAAGACCTAGCCAGTTTACCAAAGTCTGAATTACGCATTATTCTCGAGTGCTTGGTGGAAAGAAAACAAGCAAAATGGCTCGATCGTGAACGTGAAGTTGTAGAAGTTCTGGTTTAAGATTTTGGCTAGTTTTTGCTATTCCGCGGGATTGAGTCCAGGGAAGAAGTACCGTTTTCCGTGGACAAAGGACTTATCGACTTTTGCTGCCCCTACTGATTCGAGGCTTTTGAGAGCAGCATCAGCACGTTCTTGATTCCAATTAGTCTGTGTCATGACTTCCTCAAGAGTCGTGTAGCCGGAACGACTAGCGAGAGAAAGCACGGCCACCTGATCATTGGTGAGTTCTCGGGGTACAAGTTCGACAATGCGGATACCGGAGGGGAGTTTTCGAATCCCTGGAATCAACTTGGCTTTCGCAAGATTCTGAACGGCCTTTGCAACATCAACTTGAGAAACGCTGGCTTTGCGTTGCTTATTGACAATGAGCACAATTTCAGCTAGGGTCATAATTCCGCCTGTGGCTTCTCGTCGTCGTTTGGCGATATCGAGAAT
>JAEOTD010000015.1 GCA_016839995.1 Candidatus Hermodarchaeota archaeon | reverse complement strand
TGGGAATTCAGGTTGGAGATCCAATCGTACCGGATTCATCATTTCAATTGATCCGTGACGGAAAACTCGCAGCAGCGAAGGCATTCGATGACCGCCTGGGTGCATTCATTGCCATGGAAGTAATCCATCAATTGAAGAAGGAGAATATCAGTCATCCTAACACCGTTATCGGTGCGGCAACCGTCCAAGAAGAAGTGGGTCTTCGAGGAGCCCGAACAACTGCACATCTTATTGAACCGGATGTAGGTTTTGCCCTCGAAGTGGATCTTGCGGGCGATATGCCTGGTATAAAACCTGAACAAGCCGCGACAAAACTAGGTAAAGGTCCAGCAATTTGCACAATGGACCGTTCAATGATCCCCAACCAACCCTTACTCGACTATGTCATGAAGACCGCCAAAAAGGCCAAAATCCCATACCAATTATCTCAGATGTATGGAGGCGGAACAGATGCAGGTGTCATCCATATAGATCGAACGGGCTGTCCCAGCTTAGTCATTGGTGTGCCCACTCGCCATATTCACAGTCATGTGGGTATTCTGAACTTAGAAGACATTGAAAAAACCATAGACCTTCTCGTTGAAGTAGTAAAGGGATTAGATAAGAAAACCGTTAGTAGTTTCACTGACCTGTAAAGCGTCACTTCCCAGCAGGAACCACGGAGCAATCAGACTATGGGAATCGAGCTTGTCGTGTTTGACCTAGATGGCACCCTAGTGACCGCTGAGATTGATTTCCAAGGAATGCGGCGAGCGATTCGAGATCTCCTACTCGATCATGCATTTCCCGTTGAGGTTCTTCCGATGAATAGCACTCAAGACTTACTCCGTAGTGCTTTTGCATATGCCGGAGAAACAGGGATAACACCTGTGGAAATTAGTGAGTTAAGGGATAAGGTGTACGCTGAAGCTGTAAAATTTGAATGGGAGGGGGCAAAGAAAGCACAGTTAGTTTCTGGTGCCATGGAGATACTACAAACGCTGCAGAACCATCATATTGCAACCGCAATTCTAACAAATGATAACAGAGCAGTTGCTGAATACATCCTAGAGAAATTTGGAATATCACCATACATCGATTTACTAATTTCACGTGATGAAGCACCACATATGAAGCCATCCACAGGGGGATTAGAACTAATTCTCAAGCATTTTGACAAAAACCCAAAACAAACCCTCTTTATCGGTGACTCAACAATCGACGTTATGACGGCGAAGAAACTGGGAATCATTTGCATTGCTCGCCAATCAAAACTACGAACCGAGAATGAACTGCGGGCAGAAGGAGCAATTGCAGTCTTTCAAACATTGACACCAATCATTCAGTATCTTCACGAACAAGACATGATACCACAAAGTAGTAACAAAACAAAAGGCTGATATTCGAACATTTAATCTAGATTCGATAACGAAAACCTGCTGTGTGTGAAGCGGAGTGACCTCAGACTTTAATCTCGATCAATTGTTAGCGAATGGAGAAACACGGAATACCGAATTCAAACGCTCACTTACAGAAAGAGATGGCACTGGCGATCGACAAGCGAAACTCATCGCACAGCTGAAATTAATTACCAGCGAGGGTCCAGGTCAATTTGTAGTAGGAATCGAAGATCTTCATGGAAAGAAATGGGAAGTATATGGACTCACCAATGAAGAGGTTGATACAAGTAGAACGGTTCTCAAAGCCCTTTGCAAGGAAGCCGGCATAGAGATTCTGGAAGAAACCCATTATAACACAGACCAGGGCATCGTCACAAGCTTTACATTAGCACGAATTATCACCCCGATGGTTCCTGAAACATTAGGAGTTAACCTAGTGGGACGAGTGAATAGCGGGAAAACCACTTTGGCGGGTGTTCTTATCCAATGTCAACTCGATAATGGGAGTGGTCAGGCTAGAGCCGTGCTCCTAACTTACCCACAAGAACTCAAACGCGGACAAACGGCGGATCTTCATGTAACTTTTGCTGCGATTGATAAGCAGGGTGATTTCATCGCCATGCAGGCACCCTTAGATAAATCGAAACGTGCACGAATTCTCGACACGGCCGATCGCATCATCACAATCTTTGATGCTCCAGGTCATAAAGAATATGCGAAAACCATGATTCGCAGCGTTCTTGGAGCCTCCGCACAATACAGTATGGTACTTGTCCCTTGTCTAGATGAGTACAAACTCGCCGTTGCAGAAGAACAACGAAGTGGAATTCGTCGTTTAGATGACATCACTCGAGAACACCTATTGTTAGTATCAAACCAAGAGTTACCATTCATTGTTGTGATTAACAAAATTGATGACTGCGACGAAGGCATCCGTAATCATGTTCGAAATCTTGTTTTCGAAACCATCAAAGAAATTGGGCATGTCCCCCTCCGAATCACCTCGGATGAGGATATTCCAATTATTTGCCGTGAAATCGCCCATCGGGTCATTGTCCCTGTGTTCGAGGTTAGCTGTGTAACTGGATATGGATTGGACCATATTCGAAAAACCCTAAGTTCGCTTCCTTCTCGAATTCCTGATGAACGAATCGAAAGACCTGCATTTGCCTACATAGATAAAGTCTATCGAGGAATACGGGGTACAAATGTTGTCATCACGGGTACTGTTCAAGAAGGCATCTTCAAACCCGGACAGCCCATTCTATGTGGTCCAGATAAAGACGGTCGCTTCATGAAAGGCAGAATCGGCTCGATTGAAGTATTCAAAAAACGAGTTGAACGGGTAAAAGCAGGAGACGTTTTCGGGTTTGACCTTAAGCGACTGCCCCCTGAAAAAATCCGAAGAGGACAAATTATCAGCGATAAAGATGCTGATGTGAAGGCGGTCCAGGCATTTGATGCAACCATCATCGTCACGCGACACCCCACGCGAATTCGACCTGGCTACGAACCAGTTTTTCACAGTGCCACAATACAACAGCCAGTAATCTATGAGAAAATCTTTGACAAGGAATACCTAGTTGTGGGTGATGTGGCAAGGGTGCGAATGACTTTCAAAAAGGGTCCTGAAATGCTTCGAAAAGGAGATCGAGTAGTTACACGTGAAGCCAATACACGGTGCATTGGTACTATTACTGAACTTATCCAATAAGCAGATAGCTTTTCACTCTTCACAACTCGGCAAATGCACGAGCAAGTTGAGTAATTTTGAAGTGAAGTTCATCTACTGAGGAAACGGTAGCAATTGAATTTTTATCCCAAGCTAGGAAATTACGTTGTGCTACGGATTCTAATTCTTCAGCTGACGCCTTTGGAAAAGACGCTCTTAGAACCACTAATCCGTATTCTCCCGAACTTGTGGTTTTTGCCAGGAGCTTTGTTACTAGGAGCCCCTTCGAGTTAATTTTTGTGACATACTGGCGATGAAGGCGAAGCTTTGTGGTTGGTCCGATTCGGTGTAATTCCAACTGAATGACTTGATCCACTCGCGATGGAATCCAGAGCGCAAAATAGATTGTTATGCTAATCGTTAGGATTAGGGCAATGACTGTAGCCAATGCTGCTGGCCATACGTATTGGTGCTGAAACGCAATGAATAACCATTGCCACCAAGTCTGCTCCGGTGTTGGAGTCCAAGGTGGACCTAAAGAAGGTAAAAGGAGGAGATTGGTAATTAGAATATATGTGCAGATGAGGCTAACCGTCCATAAGATGCCTAATAGAATCCACTCCATGAGATACTGTTCCCGAACCATTCCAGTAAGGAGTTGCTCATTCGTTTCCGTCAACGGATGTTCCCTCCTCTAAAGCTTCGGTATACAGTTCCATGGTTTTTTTTCCATGGGCTTCCGTGAGCTCGATAAGATACGAAATTAATGGGTGCAGGTGATTTACCCGAATGGAGTGAAGCCTTGGCGTCAAGCGATCAACAAGGATTAACTCCTCTTTTTCAAGGCGTTCAAGAGGTCCACGGTACAAGGATTTCGCCTTACCACTATATCCAATCAAGGTGATGAGCTGTTTGCCAGATGCTGCACGGGGGTAAATATGAGCTAAGGAAATGAGAATTCGTCTTTGAATTTCACTGAGAGAAAGAAGGGACATTATCAAATCGTATGTGTCTTTTCCTCTTTTCTTCGACACGTTTACTCCAGCCCATGGATATTTCAGATTCAGTGCTAGTGAGGAATGATGATAAGTTTAACACTGCCTTCCTCTTCTTATGGGTTTTTATCAGCAATCTCTTCGTCCACTCGGATTCAATGCGGATAGACTTGAATAGATTCTTGAAATTGTAAGTATTCATTTGATTAATTCATGTACGTATTTATGCCGCAAAGTATATATTTAAGAGTGTAAAATAAATGCATCCGAGTTGCTGGAGAAATCTGGACGGTAAAATACATGACTCCAATTACAGAGAAAGTTTTGCGCCATCGCACTCGTCGAGAGATTTTGACAACCCTTAATGGGCAACGAACGTTTTTGCGAGATATCGCTAGAGCGTTAGATATTCCCCCAAGTACCGCTGCATACCATCTAAAGCGGCTACTGTCTGCGGGCCTCGTCGAACAACGCCGAGGAGTATACCATTCGTTCTACTTCTTGACCGAACACGGCGAACGAATTGCAGCAGAATTCTAAGCGTCAGGAAGTAACCTGATCACATGCTCTTGTCTTGGCTGTATTAGCAGCCAGTGAGTTAATTTGATATAAGTTCGAATAGCCATCGCTATTCAGGTCTCCAATGCCCTGGCTTTTGCCGTTGCCGTCCAAGTGGGTTGATCCTGCATTTCTGCTTTCTTAAGATACTCTTCTGCTTCGAGTTCATCCAAGAGCCCACGAACTTCATCTTCTTTAAGGGGTTTTAATCCAACCGGAACCCGGGTGCTGTTCACTCCTTGGAGTATGCTAATGAAAGATTGGTGCCCGCGTTGACAAACGAAGAGAATCGCAAGATGATCCGCGGATAGTGTTGTTTCATCACCTTTGGTTTCAGCTGCTACGGCGGCCTCTGCTTGTTCAATGACTTCTTTGGATAATGAGCTTTCTTGCCGCTTTACTGTCACTGGTTTGAGTTGAACCTTCCGTTTCACCCTATTTTCATTTTCAATCAATCTTGGCACCCCTATGTATGAAGACTGTGCACAATTACCTGTTGAGGGTATGTGTTAGCAAAAAAGGTTTCTTAGAATCATCTGAATTAAGAGATTTGTTAGTAAACTAGCACTTCTTTGGCGATTGCGTCAGCAGCAAGGCTCCTTCTGAAACGAGCACGAAGCACTCCTTTTCGGCCATGTACAGAAACAATACGACCCTGGTTGGATTTTTCTTCGCTGAAATGAAGGATTACAGAACGTCCAATGTAAGGTGCAGCTTGAGCTATCGACGTAACACCTTCCAATCGAATTAATCCATATTGAGG
>JAEOTD010000127.1 GCA_016839995.1 Candidatus Hermodarchaeota archaeon | reverse complement strand
TAGTAGACCTTCATGCTGGCCCCTCGCCACTACGACGCGGGTGGTTCAAGAAGTCCAAGGGTGTCGGCGAAGAAGTGCTTCGGGCTTCTATCCGCGATGTGGCTGAACTCTTCAATCTTGAAATGAAATAAACGCTCTATTAGTGGAGAGGAAGACGGTTGATAACGGCAGAAGAGTTGCTGGAACGCATCCTCATTCTCACCACAGTCAACTCTACTCTAATTCACGCACTCATTACAATAGAGGCAGAAGGGGACCTTGACTCGACACAAATTAACCAACTTGCAAGTGGAGTTAGGGCAGTCCGTGAATCAGTGAAACAGACCCTTGGAAAAAATAACAATGCTCCCTCGGGCTCTTCCTTTGTGGACGATACAATCAAAGTCATCCTTACACATCTTGAACGTATTGAAGCGGCACTCGACTCATATGCAACATCACGAGACGGAAAAACTCCCAAAATCAAGGTTAAAGAACCCATCCTTGCAACCCAGCAATTAATTGCTGAAGCAAGTGAAGACCTAGCAGGACTCACTGGAAAACCCTTTCAACGGCGACTCTCAATCATTGATCCTGATAAACTTCTGCCCCCAATTCAACAATTATTAGATAAGTATTCGAGTAGAAGCCACCTACTCCTGCCCAATTACTGGTTCGAATCCTGTCGAGAACTATTCCGTTACAGTGAACCTCGGGACGTAATCAAAGAAGTCACGCACATTGCAAGTCAAGTCTTCTATACTCTAGCACGGCGTTTTCTAGCTGAAGCCCCCTGTGCTGGCCTCCTCCAAGAATTAGCACGAAGAGGTTCGATGGGAACGGAGCTGACTAGCCGTGAACGAAACCAAATCGCTGGAGCCAGTAGTGAATTCTATGAACAACTGGCCAATGCCCTAGAATCAAACTCAGTAAAATCAAGTATTTCTGAAGCAAAACGAAACCTTCGATCCTTCGATTGGGGACCTGCTGATGTCGAAAAACGGGTTGTAGGCGTCGTTCATCGAAGTGCACGTGAACTCGTGGACAAAGCCGCAGATAGTAAGACCATGTCCGATACTGAACGCATAATTCACGCTGAACTCAGCCGGTATATCTGTAATCTCGCCGCCAATCTCCACAGTTTACCACGGTTCAACCAACAACTAACCGATATGAAAGTCTAAGTCGGATAAAGCCGCTTCTTGAGTTTTGCATTTCCCGCTTCAACGTCATAGTCAATTAACTCTGCTCGGGAAAGATCTCCCAACGCCTTTCGAATAGCCGTGGGTTCGTGTCCAGCAGTTTTGATAATTTCATCTCGGCTCATTTCTTTCTTTCTTCCATGCATAATGAACAAGGTCTTAGCGTGCGGTTGGGCATAGAAGACATCTTCAAGTAACGCGATATACAGGGCTAAGAGCTCTTGTACAGGGATTGACGCTTCCTGCTCAGAAACTAGCTCTTTATACGTATCTGACATTTTCTCCAATTGCGTCTTAATGGCATTCAATTCAGATTCTAAAGCCCGATTTTTCACCATTAGATCAGTCGTCTGGTCAGCAGACTCTTTCAGTTCGGTTATAGTCCTTTCCAGTCGCTCGATTGTCGAAATCTTGTTCTGTAACGCTCGATTCAATTCATCAATTCGGGCTTCCGCTGATCCACTTAGTTCCCGTTGTTTCAGAAGCTCTTTGTGCATGTCCTTGACAATTGTGTTGACTTTTTTCACTGCTTTAGATACTTCAGCCGGATAATCTTTCTCAGTTGATTTCTCAGTTGCCAAATAACTCACCCTACATTGTCCGTGCACAACTGTTAGATTTCCTCATATTTATGACTAGGGCTTAATTCTCCTTTGTGTCGTCTCTTCTGCGAGTTGCTATCCGATTCAGCTGCGGGGGTGGAGGTGGAGCCACGATGGATTCTTGAGTGAAATCAAAGATGGTTGTCTTCTCTTTTTCGAGTTGGATCGTAAGCTTTTGAGAGGTATCAACCATTCCAATTTGAGCAGCAGTCAGTTTGTGTTGTTCAAAAATAGACTTGACCCTTTCGACATTATCGGGAATGGTTGTAACGACAAATCCTGTTGAAATGTACATCTTCAACCAATCTGAAAGATCAAGACCACTAGGAATTGGAATCGCAGTCAAATCGAGGGTTGCACCCTTTTGTGCATACTCTAACATCAACAGAATCGTTCCAACTATTCCACCATTACTCAGATCCTTCGATGCCGAAAGGAGGTTTTCATCAGCTAAGACGCGCATCGCCTCATAGCGTTTCAGAACATCTTCTGAACTCTTCAGAACCGTTGTGTCCCAACCATATTCATAATTCGGAGATTTTCGTCCCTCCAAATCGACAGCTAGAATCACCAGGTCACCGGGTTGGGCACCTCCCGCACTAATGTATGCGTCTCGAGGAACCGTGCCACAAATCGATGCACTAACTCCGTTAATGGGTGCATGAGGGGTTGTATGACCACGAACCACTTCCACTCGGAACTTTCGCCCTGCTTCACAGATGCCTTCCATAAACTTCACTCCATCCTTCATCTCGGTGAAAGCAATATTGACCATGGCCACAATGGGACGCCCTCCTGCAGCATAGATATCATTGATGTTTACGAGAATTGCAGCATACCCTGCCACGTAAGGCTTTGATTCTGCCAGCTCAGGAATGACGGCGTCAGTAGAAAGCAGAATAAGGTTCTCACCACCAAGGTCAATAGCGGCTGAATCCTCTCCAATTGACGAGAGCACATGAGGGCATTTGAATCCCTCATTCCGGAGAATAGTCACCAATTGCCCAATGGGCTGTTTTCGACGTAATCCCCAGTACTCTTTAACCTCAGACACAATGGAAGGTAATTTCTTTGGCATTTGAATGCAGGCTCCTCTGGAAGAATCGGGGGCAATGGATTCGATAAAACTTGTGGTTCCTATGGATTTCAAAAGGAGCGAAGTATGGGCTCTGGTCTTAAGCTTAGGTAAGCAGATTTATAGTATGAATACTGACCCAACCAAACGAATTCAGTTTTCATTATAGGTTGTAAGGTTTGGTGATAAAACATGGAATTTGGTGTGCAAATAGAACCCCAATTCGGGTACACGTTTGATGAGGTTTCAGCCATCACCGATGTTGCGTTAAAAAATGGGTTTAGCACAATTTGGTTTTCTGACCATTTCATGCTAGACAAAGAGTCAACCGATCGTATACTCCTTGACCCATGGCTGCTAATGACCGCCTTGACTCAACACAATTCAAAGGTTCACGTCGGAAGCATGGTCTTTTGTCAAAGTTACCGAAACCCTGCCTTGACGGCAAAGATGGCAGCCACATTAGACGTCTTATCTAAAGGACGGCTGAAGTTCGGGATTGGAGCAGGATGGAAGGAAATTGAATATAACGCATATGGGTACCCTTTCCCCTCGGCGAAAACCCGAATCCAACAAATGAATGAAACTATCCAAATCATCCGTGGAATATGGACCAATGAACGCTTCACATTCCAAGGGGAACACTACCAAGTAGGGGATGTCATAGCCTATCCCAAACCCGTCCAAACACCCATGCCCATTTGGGTGGGGGCTCAAAACGGAAAAGAATTCATGCTTCGCGCCACAGCCAAATATGGTGACGGAATTAACATCGCTTGGATGAGTACACCCACCGAACTCGAAGAAAGGTTTTCACGTCTGGCAAAACTTTGTAAGAAATATAATCGAGATACCTCTGAAATTAAGAAATCTCTCGGACTTTGGACTCGGCTTTTCAGTTCAGAAGATGAAATGAATGCGGCAATCAAAGAAAGTGCCACTACACGGAATGTCCCTTTGGATGAATATCGGGAAAGGATTGGTAAAGCCCTTTGGGGAACAGCTGATTCGATGAGAGCCCGTCTGAAAGCATTTGAAGAGATTGGTGTTGAACATTTCATATTCATGTTTCCACACGGACAAGAAATCGATCACGTCAAAGCAATGGGTAAGTCTGTGATAAACAAATTTTAATAATGCATTCTGCAGCTACCGGAAACTTCTAAGGAAGAACATTGTACATGCCAGCCACTTAAAACTCGAAGCGCCAAATGCGAGACCTACTCCATACATCAAATTCACTCCTATTGGTAGACAACGGTGTTATGAGTGCCTTCCAAATCCATCGTCGTCAAATGTGATAATGTCTTTAAGACATATGAGGATGGGGATCTGAGAGTTGAAGTCCTAAAGGGTCTTGACTTTTCTGTAACCGCAGGTGAATTTGTCGCAATTGTGGGGACAAGTGGAAGTGGAAAAACAACTCTCATCAATCTCATGGCCCTTTTAGACTCACCCACCGATGGAGAAATTACCATCGATGGGCAATCAGTGAATGGCATGGATGACAAAACCCTCTCTCGTCTCCGACGTGACAAAATCGGAATAGTCTTCCAAGCCTTCTACCTTCTGGACATAATGAACGCTCGAGAAAATGTAGAAGTTCCAATGGTATTTGCAGACATCCCGAAAAAGGAACGAATTCAACGAGCCCTTGATCTTCTTGATATAGTAGGGATGCGAGACTTCGCCGAACAATATCCAGCAGAGATGTCAGGTGGCCAAATGCAACGGACTGTGTTTGCACGAGCCATTGCCAATGACCCAGTACTTCTTCTTGCTGACGAACCAACGGGCAATCTAGACACTGCAACAGGGCTCGAGATTATCCAGCTCTTCAAGGATTTGGCTCATAAATATCAAAAAGCCGTTGTCGTCGCAACCCATGATCCTGAAGTTGCCAGTTCTGCTGACAGAATTCTCGTTCTCCGACATGGGAGACTTCACACTGACACCTCAATGTATGGACGTGATGTCAGTTCCGAGGAGGAGCAATCGTGAGCGCAGCTAGTTCTCAGCCTACGATTGCACCAAATACCACTGGGAGCCGTTGGTACGTCATTAGTTATGTTGGAAACAGTATTCGAAAACATAAAACCCGGTTCTTCAGCCTACTAATCGGAATTCTAATTGCCGTTGCATTGGTCTCTTCTGTCTTTGTATGGACTGGAACTGACTCACGTGTAGCAACTGTTGAATACTTTGACAAAAATACCTACCAATATAGTGTTCAACAAGTATTCGATTCACCCATTGACACCAACTTCATATTTGATGTGGAAAATTGGTTTACAACACAAGTTGAATATCAGAATTCTGATATTATTTATCATTCTGTGGGATTCTGCAATAGCACCAACTGGAATTCATCAACTCCATACCTCCCCCATCCCTATCCTCGTGGAATAAAAGATTTTCAAACCTTTTTTGTTGATA
Source organism: Candidatus Hermodarchaeota archaeon (assembly GCA_016839995.1). Taxonomy (GTDB): domain Archaea; phylum Asgardarchaeota; class Hermodarchaeia; order Hermodarchaeales; family Hermodarchaeaceae; genus Hermodarchaeum. The sequence continues at coordinate 6,258 of JAEOTD010000127.1, read as the reverse complement.
ATAACTTCCTTCACCGAGTAACAACCCAGTTTGAATTTGACGGTGTATTAGAGTTATCTCCCGGTGAATGTTTAGTAAGCTCACGGGTTGTCGAAGAGGCTGACCTGATTCTAAATCAAACGATTTCTGTAGGTAGTTACATCAACATCACAATCGCTTCAATCTATAGAGAACCTACAACACTTGGTGACCTACAACCATTCACCAGTACAAATCTCCTCGTTGTAGGAATCTACAATATCACCCAGAGTGACACCGTTCTTTACAACGCAGCTGGACGAACATATCGGTCGAACTATCCTGGATCTATCCATGAGAGTATTTTTGGCTGGAATGATGGCATCATCATGCATTACGACCAATTAACTTCAAATCAACGAGACACACTAACGACCAATTTTCTTTACCCCATTCTTCTTGTCCAGCTTAATCCTCTGGAAGTGTCAGCTGCTGGATTGGAAAATGTACCCGAAGCAATACGCTCGCTACAATTCAGGTTGCAGTTCCAGTATCCGCGACGAATTGCCGTAAATGGAGAAGACCAAGTTTTTCTGTTAGAACAATATATTGCAGCCAGTCAGTCTCGACAAATGATGGCTATCTTAACCTTACCAGTCATCTTATTATCGATATTATTGACAATTTTTGCCACAACCCTTTTTCTTAGTGGTCGTCGCTCTGAAGTTGCCATTCTACGGGCGAGAGGAGCCAGTTTTCAACAACTCTATGCTGCTTTCATCTTCGAATTCATGTTCATCGGTACAATTGCGCTTTGCTTAGGAATGGTGCTTAGCCTGGTTCTAGGTTCATTAATCCCTGCTTCCATTGGGTTCCTACAATTTGATCCAACCATATTCTATCATTATCTTACATATGCGCGGATAGATCCCCTAATCTCGATACTTGCGTTTCTGACATGTCTCATCCCTCCTCTGATTTTCACGACTGCTCACGTGCGAACGTTTCTACGCGCTGAAATCTATGAAGCCATGGTGGGCACAGCTCCGGTTGCCGAAGCAGATTTGAGTATCACAATAATATACTCAATAGCTGCTGGTGCTCTACTCAGTTTTTTGATAGTGGCTGTTTTTTTCATTCCTGTTACTCCTTTACTGGCAGTTGTCCTCTTCGTCTACTCAGTAATTGTATGGACGCTGTTTAGTGATATTGGCTCACGTATCGTTCGTCAACTCATAGCAGGAATAACACGAAGCTTTCAACCTCTGTTTGGAGAGAAGACTTTCATCTTCGAAAAGAGTATGCGAACACGACGCCAACGCATCGTGCCGCTCCTCCTAATACTGACCCTAACTTTCTCCATAACGGTGTTTGCAGTGGTTGAAGCACAAACAGTTCAAGATAATGTATTCACACAGGTTAGCTATTGCATGGGCGCGGATCTACGAATTGAAAGTGGATTCGTTCACCATAATTACACAACTGACGTCCTGAGCATTCCTGACGTCAATTCAGTCACGGCACTCATCTACACAACAGGAACAATCGGTCCGGTATCAATTACAATCTACGGCATCGATGTAGAATCCAACGTGATTACAAGTAACTGGAATCCTACCAGTATGGTGGGAGAAGCGCCGTTTACGGTACTACACACACTTCACAATAATTCAAATGGAATTATCCTTCCTTGGACTTTAGCAGACCAACTCTCAAAAACTGTGGGTGAAAGTGTTGTCGTTACTGTTCATCAACAAGGAGCAGGAATCTGGGGGGAAGCGGCATTCCGCATTATCGGATTGGGTCGTAGTACTCCAGGATTGGGGTATTTCGATCCCGATGATCCGACTCGCACACCTGATCCAACAGACGGTTTTCAATTTCAAGAACCCCAAATTTATGCCCTCATCAACAGCCGTTTTTTGATTAATCGCAACATGACCAATACGCGGCTCATGTTAGCTAGTGTTTCTGAAACTGCGAATGTTGAAAGGATCCAGCAGCGAGTATCCAATCTAGGTTTTCCCTCTGCAGTCTATTCTCCAATGACCTACTCGTTAGAGGAAGATTATCAAGAAGGCTATATCTTCAACAGAGGTGTGGTAAGCCTGCTCACAATCGGGTTCTTAGCCTGCGTCATTATCAGTATCATCACCCTAATCCTCTTCGTCGGTATCATCGTCACCGAACGGCAAACCGAATATGCCATCATGCGGGCTGTGGGAAGTACTCAACGGCAAATCAGTGCAATAGTCATAGGGGAATTTGTGGGTCTTATCCTAACGTCTTTCCTTGTGGCCTTATTCCTCGGCTTTTTCTTCTCATGGTTAATAATGTTCATCTTACTGGGGCTCTCACCCTTTCCATTTGTAATACCATTTCATCTTAGTGTTCCCCTACTACTGCTACTTGCAGTGCTTGGTATCGTACTCCTTGGAATTGGTCTCGGAACGTATATTCCTGCCCGACGAGCTGGGCGAACAAATGTCGGAAAAGTCCTTCGTAATCTATAATCAAATGAGTGAAAAATCATGGCTGCACGTAATAATCTCATCAGCGGTTTGGTCAAAGAAGAAGAATTCGCTGAAGTCCCCGAAGATCTAGTCTTGATGGCTAATGACGTCTATAAAATCTATCAAACTGGTGACATAGAAACGGTTGCTTTACGGGGTGTGTCCTTTCAAATCTTCCAGGGCGAGATCGTTGCTGTTGTTGGACCTTCAGGGAGTGGAAAAACAACCCTGGTGAACCTTTTGGGTGGAAGCCTTCGTCCCAGTGCAGGTCAAGTCTATTGGTCCAACATTAAACAAGACATCGCCAAGCTGGAAGAACAAAACATAACCAATGCCCGGCGTGGATTCATTGGGTTTGTTTTTCAAGTTGATAATCTCCTTTCTCATCTTACAGCAATACAAAATGTGGAACTAAGTGCCCGCATTGCTGGTCTACCCAAAACTTGGCGTCAAGAACGGTCAACAGAACTTTTAGAAGCTGTTGGACTGAAACCTCGAATGAATCATATCCCTGCGAAATTATCCGGAGGCGAACGGCAACGGGTTGCTATTGCCTGTGCGTTAATGAATAATCCTGCTCTTGTTCTCGCTGATGAACCAACTGGGGATCTTGATCTCATTAACGCCGAAGAAATTCTCGACCTCTTTAAGGAACTCAATAACCAATATGGAACTGCGTTCCTCATCGTTACACACAGCCAATTAATTGCCTCAAAAGCACGCCGAACACTGGAACTCCGGGATGGAATCATCAGTGGGACACATGATGCAGGAGTTCATTTAAGACAACTTGAAAGAACCCGTGTATTGGAAGTTGATAACCAAGATCGATTACCCCTCCCCCAAAACATCTTGAAGGACTTGGGGAGTCCACGCCGGTTCCAAGTAGATATTGATGATGGACGAATTATTCTCACCCCGTCATTAATTGAAGATGCCGTGGCCGTGGAAGTGCGGCTAGTCACTTGCCGAATTTGTGGAAAACTCGTAGCATCTAGCCGAGTGACGTGTCCTAGTTGTGGTACAGCATTGTGAAAATATGACAAAGAAGGAGAGACTTTTGGTTAGCCAATCTGAAACAAACAGTCAATCTCCGAGCACGGAGGTATCAATTGTTACTGCTAACCAAAGACAACCTAAGACTAGTGGGCTTGGACGGCGACTCTATGTAACTAGGTATGTTATCAACGGGATTCGACATAATAAACGGCGTTCAATCAGTTTACTTATTGGCGTTATGATTGGAGTTGCCCTAATCAGTTCTGTGTTTGTATGGACTGAAACAGGGGCACGTGTTGCGGTTGACGATTATTTTGCTAGTCTATCATTCCATTACTACTGTGTGCAAACCCCAAGCACTGGTGAAGATAATCCCCATACCATTTTTCCAGTGAAGCAATATGTGGATGAGCAGGTAACAACGCTCTCATCGCATATTGTCTACAGTTCAATTGCGCTAATTGATTCTACTCACAGGATTCCTAGTGACACCTATAATCCCTATCCATACGCGCGAGGGATTAAAGATTGCCAGGTATTTTTTGTGGACAATACCTTCCTTAGCCGGGCTGAACGATCTTTTCAGATTATCGCTGGTCAATTCCGTCTATCCGTGGGAAGCGTTCTTGTTAGCCAGCATGTAGTTGAAGATTTGGAGGACGTAACAGGACGACAATTGACGGTTGGAAGTACTATTGATTTGTCTGTTGCCCGTGATTATCAGAGAACAAGTACTATTGGGGCACTTAATGTGACCCACCTCAATGGGTTACGTGTTGCCGGAATCTATGACGTAATTCCACGCCTCGAACCACTTCTCGAATCATTTCCAACTCAGCTTCGACGTAACTGGAACCCACTATGGGATTCAGAATCAGTCTTCGGCTGGTATGATAGCGTGATTGTATCCGATGGCGTACTGGATAATGAGACCTTTGATCAAATTACTCTAGATGTAATGTTTCCCCGTTTACTAGTAGAAATTGATCCTGCTCACTTCCATTACGTTGGGTTTGATGAAATTATCCGAATCTTCGAACGTTTATACACGGATATCCAATTACAATACAGCGTATCTATTGGAGGACGGGATCAGCTTAATTTCTTACAGGAGTACATCGCTGTCTATTTAGAAAGACAGACCATGGTGTTTTTAGTCCTACCAATGGTTATCCTTTCTGTTCTTTTGACAACCTTTACTGCGTCCCTTTTTCTTTCGAACCGTCGATCTGAATTAGGAATTCTTCGATCCCGTGGAGCAAGCTACCAACAACTCTATTCTATACTAATGGTTGAATTTCTGATTTTAGCGTTAATTGGCACAGTATTGGGTGGACTCCTCGGTACGCTGCTCGGAGCGCTGATTCCCTCAGCCTCTTCGTTTCTCTTGTTCAACCCATTGAGCATTCTCCGTTATCTAAGTCTAACAACGATTAATCTCACGACCTGGGTAATCGCTGGATTAGTGTGCATAATTCCGGCTGTAATCTATATTCTCATGAAGACTCAATCCTTCCTCAGGGCTGAAATATACGCCGAACTACGAGAAACGAATTCTCATTGGAGACAAAATCCACGACTCCAACTTCTTTATGCACTAGTTATCGTTTTAGTTACAATACCCCTAACCTACTTTGTGCTAACTGTCCCAATCTCTGTAAACCAGGCACTTGTTTTCTTTCTTATCGTAGTGGGATTTTGGATTCTTCTCACTGATGCACTCGCCCGCCTAATTCGCCCAGGGATAGCTGCCTTTTCCCGCGTATTCTCTCCTGCAGTTGGTCAAAAAAGGCACATCTTTGCAAAATCAATGAGAGTGCAGCGCACACGGGTTGTCCCCTTACTCATGATATTACTTCTAACATTCTCAATTACAATTTTCTCCGCTGTTGAGGCGCAGACTTACCATGCCCATCTTGATCAACAGGTAAACTACTATGTTGGTAGTGATATTCACGTTTATTCGGATCGCGTTTTGGCTAGTCGAGTTAATGAAATCACTGCTCTTCCCCACGTCGACACTGCTACTGCCTTCATTGAAGTTCAAGCAGAAATTGGAGAGACTGACTTGAAACTCCTTGGGGTGGATCCCTTGGCGTACGCCGAAGTTGGAAACTGGGACGAAACGAGTATGGTTGGTGATGATTATCGAACAGTCTTTAGCCGACTTGCCGCCAATCGCGATGGAATCATTATTCCCACATATATTGCCTCGATTTACAATCGAAGGGTTGGAGACACGATTCCCATTCGAGTACGAGACCAACGAACATTTGTGGTTGACTTCAAACTGTTTGATATTGTGGGAATTATGAATAAGGCGCCGGGCCTGGGCTATACGAATCCATCCGATCCCCAGTTTGTACCCACACCCAATCCTGGTTTTGGCTTTCAACGCAGCAATCCCTTTGCGTTATGTCATCAACATTACCTTCTTGTCGAAATTCCCTCTTTCGACCCCTATGCCATAACAGATACTTCCCGATTATTCTTGGCTAACCTGAATCCCTTACACACTATCGAAGACGCCCAAGAAGAAGTAGAATCTCTGGACTTTGTTTATCAAACGTGGTCACCATACACCTTTGACTTGGAAGAAGCTTATCCTGATGGTTACTTGTTTTCCCAAGGCATAATGGGACTTCTCTCCGTCGGCTTCCTAGCGTCACTGGCAATTAGTGTCGTTGCTTTGACGGTGTTTGTCAGTACAATTGTCTCAGAAAGAAAAACCGAATATGCCATTCTACGCGCCTTGGGAGGATCCCGGCAAGATATAACCTCTCTTGTT
>JAEOTD010000014.1 GCA_016839995.1 Candidatus Hermodarchaeota archaeon | reverse complement strand
GGTTCGTTGAGGCCTTTTGTGGCGGTGAGGAGGGCAGGTAATCGACATTCAACCACTTCAAATCCTTCATCGGTTTCTCGTTTGACCTTGATGCGTTTTTTGCTCTCGGCTATCTCAACATCCACTGCATAGGTGACTTGGGGAATCCCTAAGATTTCGGCAATTTCGGGACCAACTTGGGCTGTATCACCGTCAATGGCTTGTTTTCCGGCAATAATGAGGTCATAGGGTTCTTCTGCCTTGATGGCTTGGGCAATGGTGTAGGCTGTGGCCCAGGTGTCGGCTCCAGCAAATGCACGGTCTGAGAGATGCACTGCTCGATCACCGCCCATGGCGAGACACTTTTTCAGGGCTTCTTCAGCTTGAGGTGGACCCATGGTAATGATGATGACTTCGCCTTCCCCGAGTTTTTCCTTAATTTGAACCGCTTCTTCGACGGCAAATTCGTCGAAGGGGTTGAGAATCGAGGGAACTCCTGCTCGAATCAGGGTTTTGGTTTCGGGGTCAATTTTGACTTCAGCGATTTCAGGTACTTGTTTGATTGGAACGATGATTTTCATGTCTGTTGGCCTCACGATCTAGAGGTGGCAGGTGTCTTGATAGGCGCTTACTCAAAACTATTTTGCTTAAAAAGTGTTCTCTGCTCAGATTACAGAAATCGCGAAGAAAATTTCAGGGCGCCAAAGCTGAGGGAAACCCATTAAATGCCTTTCCCCTACTAGAATAGTGTACAACTCAGGCGGGAGCTAATTTTCAATGAGTGAAGGACGTGATTCACGCATTCTCTTAGAGGGAATAGAAACTCGAAAGCGCCTATTCACTGGAAACAAAAGTTTCGACCAATACTTTGGAATGATGACAGGCACCTCTTCGATTATGTATGTCCAAAACCAAACCTTTAGCGACCCAATTAGTCTCACGATTGAATGGTTAACTAATGAGGTTCTTGATCCTGAAACGCTTCTCTTGGTCACGACTTATGCAGATCCTGTGGCAATTGCACTATGGTGTGAACGTAAACTACCCAACGCATTCAAAGTGTTCTTAGAGACAAGTAAGGTTGACCGGTTTCGCTGGATTGATATGTTCACCTATCGTGGATTTGGTGACCACGAACGTGAATTAATTCAGACCGGCTATCCCGAACGTCTTCGACAAATGGGTGGGAATCCAGATCTATTGATTTCGCCAAGGAAACCTGATGAAATCCAATCTATCGATGGGTTACCTGCGGCACTTAGCAATATCACCTCTGCACTTCATGGAAAGGGGACGATTCGGATGGTTCTGGCCTATGTTGATGATTTCATTGACGGTGTGGGGCCCATTCCTGCACTGAACTATTTGCGTCGGCTCATCAACATGATGCGAAAATTCGGACACACCCTTGTATTATTCATGGGCTGGCGAGGAACTGTGCCTGAAGTCCACACAGCCTGTGAACGCATGGTTGATCAGGTGTTACGTTGGGGGTACGGGGACGTTCCAGGGTTGAAGCAACCATCAAAATTTGTTCAAATTCTAAAAACCACTGCCCCCGATGAGGTCACTACATACTTGAAGGTGCCCTATCACATGCGTAGCGGGAGACCTACAGTGGGTCTGGGCACACCATTAGAGAGCAGTCGTGGGCGAAAATAGTCTCTTATTTTTTCGGGGTTTTTATTAGGTGGAGAATCAGCTTTTCTGCTGCAGTATATGGGTCGGTTTTTCGGCTATTTACTTCCTTGACTAGTTCCTGAAATAGTGTCTGTTCTTCTGGGTCGGTAAACAGCTTCCGGATGAAACTATGCTCCACAATCGTTTCAAGTTGAGCGCTACACCGCTGTTCACGGTTTTGAGCAATTTCCCCACTTTCCACTAAATAGCTATGATGGTCCTGAATGGCTTTCGTAAGTTCTTCGACCCCCTCACCAGTTGTTGCTACAACTTTGATGATGGGAGGTTGCCACCCTTTTGTTTCTTGCCCCAAGTTCAGGGCAGATTGAATCTCCACGTAGCGACGATCGGCACCATCGAGGTCAGATTTGTTGATTGTGAAAACATTTCCAATTTCCATGATTCCTGCTTTGATTGTTTGAATGTCATCACCCAATCCAGGGACGGAAAGTAAGACCACTGTCTCGGCTAATTGAATTATGTCAACCTCGGCCTGTCCGGCACCAACCGTTTCAACCAAAATAATGTCTTTTCCTAGGGCATCTAAAATGTGGACTATGTCATGGGTCGCCCAAGCGAGTCCACCAAGACTGCCCCGGGATCCCATACTTCGTATGAAGACATCGTGGTCGCTGGCGAATCGATTCATTCGAATTCTATCGCCGAGGAGAGCACCTCCTGTGAACGGGCTGCTGGGGTCAACAGCGACAACACCCACTTTCAGTTTCTGATTTCGAAACTGTTCAATGAGTTTGTCAACAAGGGTGCTTTTCCCTGATCCAGGGGGACCTGTAATGCCGATGATATGGGCTTTGCCAGTATGTGGATACAACTGCTTAATGGCAGAATGAGCTTCTGGAGACAATGATTCAGCCAGGGTCATTAAACGAGCAGCTGCACGGCGATTACCTTTCAGCAGCTGTTTGACCAAATCAGTTGTATCTGGAGTCATAACTCCCCTTCCATCGGCTATTTGGTGTGTTTGCGAATGAACTCGACGATTTCACCAGTTGGGGTTCCCGGACCAAAAATTGCTTTAATCCCGAGTTTCTTGAGTGGTTTAACGTCATCTTCGGGAATGATGCCCCCTGCAATAACAAGGACGTCTTTCATTTTCCGCTCCTTGAGGAGCTTCATGATTTCGGGAAAGAGTCGCATATGGGCTCCGGATAAAATACTAAGCCCTACTACGTCAACATCCTCTTGGAGTGCGGTTTCAGCTACCTGTTCTGGGGTTTGTCGTAGTCCAGTGTAAATAACTTCGAAACCTGCGTCTCGTAAGGCGCGCGCCACGACTTTTGCCCCACGGTCATGACCGTCTAAGCCGGGTTTGGCAATCAAGACCCGAATTTTTTGTTCGGCTTCAGTCATCGATTTCAACTCTTTCATCTAAGTTAGAATATGATTGGTTCTTGGTATTCCCCGTACACATCACGTAATGCGTTACAAATCTCTCCAACCGTTGCGTATTCACGCACAGCAGCAAGAATATGGGGAAGTAAATTCTCTGTCCCCTCTGCAGCACGTTGTAAGCGACTGAGCATTTCGTCAACTTTCTTGTTATTACGCGTTTTCCGTGTCTTCTGTAATCGCGCTAACTGTGTCCGTTCAACTTCAGGATCGATTTTCAGGACAGGAATTTCCAGCATATCTTCTGTGACGTAATCATTAACTCCGACGATGATGCGGTCGGTTTCTTCGATTTCTCGTTGGTACCGAAAAGCGGAATCTGCGATTTCTCGCTGGAAGAAGCCCTTTTTGATGGATTCCACAACACCGCCCAGCTTCTCAATTCGATCAAAATACTTGTAGGTTTCTTCCTCCATTTCGTTGGTCAGCGATTCAATGAAATACGATCCTCCTAGGGGATCGATAGTATTCGCTACACCACTTTCATGGGCGAGTATCTGCTGGGTTCGCAAGGCGATAGTTGCAGCCTTCTCTGTTGGGAGTGCCCAAGCTTCGTCCATAGAATTGGTGTGGAGTGACTGGGTACCTCCAAGCACCGCCGCTAACGCTTGTATTGTGGTTCGGACGATGTTGTTTTCGGGTTGTTGTGCCGTCAAGCTCACCCCTGCGGTTTGAGTATGAAATCGTAACAGATAGGACCGCGGGTTCTTCGCTTGGAATCGTTCTTGCATTTCGCGTGCCCAGATGCGGCGGGCGGCACGGAATTTCGCGATTTCCTCGAACAGGTCCAGGTGGCTGTCAAAGAAGAAAGAGAGCCGGGGAGCAAAATCATCGACCTTCAATCCTGCATCGACTCCTGCTTGAACATAAGCTAATCCATTAGCAAGAGTAAAGGCGAGTTCTTGCACAGCGGTAGCTCCGGCTTCTCGGATGTGGTAGCCACTAATGCTGATTGTATTCCAGCGCGGGACTTTCTTTGTACAAAATTCCAAGATGTTAGTGATAATTCGCATAGATGGATCTGGGGGGAATATCCAGGTTTTTTGCGCTTGATATTCTTTCAAGATATCGTTTTGAATGGTGCCACCGATTTGAGTGGACGAAACACCCTGTTTTTCTGCTGCAGCAATATAGAAACACAGGAGAACCGCAGCTGGGGCATTAATTGTCATGGAGGTTGTGACCTTGTTAAGTGGAATCTTAGAAAACAGAATCTCCATATCCGCTAGAGAATCGATGGCTACTCCACAAACTCCGATTTCTCCGTTGGACATGGGATCATCGGAATCAAGCCCTTGAATTGTAGGCAGGTGAAATGCCACACTCAGTCCGGTTTGGCCTTGTTCGAGTAAGTAGCGAAACCGTGCGTTGGTCTGCTCTGCGGTACCAAACCCTGAAAACATGCGCATGGTCCAAAAACGGCCACGATACATCGTGGGGTAGACTCCACGAGTATATGGAAATTGACCAGGGAATCCAAGGCTCTGTTCATAGTCAAAATCGGTAATATCGGTGGGCGTGTATAAACGGGCTATGGGACGGCTGGAGGTGGTGATAAAGCGTTCACGGCGTTCTGGAGACTTGTCCAGTGTCTTCTTTAAGGTCGTAGTTTCCCAGTCACGTTTCATATTCGAAACGGTTTCCTTTTCTTTCGTGACCATGGTGAGGCGCCTTCTCAGGAAGCCACTGAAGGAGAGAATTGGCTCCTGCTTGTTCAGTTAGGTCGCTGTTGTTTTTATGGTTTTGGCAATATACAATCTTGCCTATTCGAAATGGAACTACCGCTCACTTGGAAGGAGGACAGCTCGAAAAGGAAACAGGTCCCATCTGAAGATTACGAGGACATCATACAGATGGGACATTGAGCAGGATCGTTGACGAACTCACAGGGAGTTCGAGCCCCTTCAGGAAAGTTTCGCTGGAGTTGTTGGCATACATTATTTGTTGCATCAAACATTGGGCAAGCCATGTGTAACGATACCCCAATCTGGAGTGACTCAATTTCGCTAATAAATTCTTCTCCAAGGTTCACTCAACTTTTGTCTGAACTACTAGAATCGCAATGCGTTCTATTGGATGGTTATCATGGGTTGCCCCTTTTCCACTGCCGTTCCAGCTTCAACGTGAACCTTTGCTATAGTGCCATCTTGAGGTGCGCGAATTTCATTTGCCATTTTCATGGCTTCTAACACCAGTAAGACATCCCCTGTTTTGATCACGGTTCCCTCTTTTACCCGAACGTCGAGAACACGTCCAGGCAATGGAGCTGTCACAGTTCCAGGCTCTGCTGGTTCGCGAATTGCAGGGGCTGGAGCAGGAGTTGTGGGGGCATAAGTTGAAGGAGTTGAGGATATTGTAGTCGGTTGAATTCCCCGAGATATCGTATCAATTTCTGCCTTTAGATTAGCAGTATAGCTCTCTTTGTCTACTGTGAGACTGAAATCGGTCGAATCAGAGCTTGGTGTAAGATGTATGGTATGCTTCATGTCACCGACGGTAACCGTGAATTTTCCAGAAGCTGAATCACCGTCTGCTACCTGAACCGGAAAAGAGGCTTCACCGATGGTGATAGTGAGAATTCCCTTGGTGGGACCTTCAACTTCCACATCGATGGTTGTGCTGTTGACGGTGAGCTTGTATTTGCGTGTCACTCAGTTTCCTCCACGGCATTGTGTTTAGTCATAACCCATAGATTCGCGACGACCTGCGAGCACCCAGGGATTTGTACCACCTGTGTTTGGGCGACGGAATGTTGGCATCTCCGGTTGGGTTGGTTGGGTTTCAAGAAGTGTAGCTGTTATTGCTGCCAGGACTTCGGGCGTTAGTTTTTCTAAGGCTGCCTGCTCTTTCCGGTATTCAAAGAATTCCAGTGCGGGTTGAGGGAATAGGATGTAGGCAATGATGTCTTCCATTTCCGAGGTAATTCCCTTCAACTCCTTTCGGGCTTTAGGAATTGCGGGCTCTAACAAATCTGCTGGCCGGCACGTAATGGCCTCCTCGTCACCAATAACGCGTTTTTGGATTTTCGGATCAATCTGGGCTGGTGGTCGCCCATAGTACCCTCGGACGTATTGTTTCACTTCTTCTGGAATTGTTTTGTAGCGTTCGCCAAGTAACACATTTAGCGTCGCCTGGGTTCCAACAATTTGGCTTGAAGGGGTCACAAGTGGAGGATAACCCAGTTCCTTTCGCACACGTGGAACCTCATCAAGCACTGGTTGTAGTTGGTCGAGGGCATTTTGTTCTCGCAGCTGATTCACGAGGTTTGACATCATTCCCCCAGGAACCTGGAATTGCAAGACATTCGTGTCTACGCCCACCATGCCGCACTCATAGGCTTCGTATCGTTCCCGGACATCGTGGATATAAGCAGCAATTTCTGAAAGGAGTTCAAGGTTCAATTTTGAATCCCATGGTGATCCTTCCAGAACCGCTACCATTGTTTCCAGTGGTGGTTGGGAGGTCGATTGGGAGAGTGAAGAAATGGCAGTATCTACAATATCGACTCCAGCTTCGATGGCTTCAAGATACGCCATACTCGCCATCCCTGAGGTATAATGAGAGTGCAGTTGAATAGGGACACTAATCTCTTCTTTAAGACGTGTGACGAGTTCACGGGCAATAAATGGGCTGAGGAGACCTGCCATATCTTTAATACAGATGGAATCCGCCCCCATTTGCTCCAAATTCTTAGCTTGCTCAACGAACGTTTCTACATTATGAACAGGACTAATGGTGTAACTGAAGCTGAGTTGAGCATGAGCTCCCGCTTTGTGAATAGCTTTAAGCGCCGTTTTCATATTTCGGGGGTCATTCAATGCATCAAAGACCCGGAAAATATCAATCCCGTTCTTTGCTGCCAACTCAACGAATTTTCGTACTGTATCGTCTGGATAGTGGCGGTAACCGACAATATTTTGCCCCCGTAACAGCATTTGTAACTTCGTTTTCTTGATGACGGCTCGAAGTTGCCGGAGACGCTCCCAGGGATTTTCTTTCAAGAAACGTAATGGTGCATCAAAGGTAGCACCACCCCAGACCTCCATTGAGTTAAACCCTACCTGATCCATCTTCTCTGCAATTGGCAACATATCCTCAGTTCGCATACGTGTCGCGAGAAGGGATTGGTGGGCATCACGAAAGGTTGTGTCTGTAAATTTGATTGGCTTGGAAGTCTTAGACACCATCGGGTTTTTCACCACGATTTCAATACACGAGGAGATACGTGGTAATTATATCTCCCAGTTTTTAGTCTTCTGTCTGTCCACTCTTTAACTACCAATAGCTAATAGCCACCACTACTCACTGATACTGACTCAGACTAGGTCAGTCAACCAATGAGCTGATTGTAGGAAATGGAGATTGTCAGAACATTTATCGATCGATGACGAGACATCCTGCAATCATATCATGTAAACCCTGTTTCTTCTCGGTAAAGCCTATCATCAGGAAACCAATAAACAGGATAAGGGCAGAGAGAATTTTCGCCAGTTCACGACCGGCTGCCCGACCGAAGGAGATTCGACTACCTTCAAGATTTGTGACAATGATTCCTAATGCCCGTTTACCAAGAGTAGCTTGGTGAACTGAGCTTTCCTGTAGACCATAGTATAAGACACCAATTAGCAACGAAATTGGCCATGAAATAAAGGTTGACAAATATGGAGGAACGATGAATACGATAAGTGAAAGAGGAATTGTGATTACAGTTAGTATAATGAAGTCGAGAAGCCATGCTGCAAACCGTTTCCAAAATCCCGCAAATCTAAAGGTGTCAACACCACTCCTAAAGGGCCTGGGAGCAGGTATGGCCTTTACTTCGGAAACGGTTGGTTTCACTGCTGTGGCTTCTGCTTGTTCAAGTGAACCACCGCATTGATAACAAAATGTATCGGATTCACTGACGTTTGCACCACAATGAGGACATTTCATTTTAAGTAACTCCATAGTGTTACCTTGTTAGGTAAGATGGAATCTATAATAACCCACTCAAAAATGCGTGGATATAAGGTTATGGAGCAATGGAGGGAATACTAGCAGAGTACTAGGGTCTCGAAATGCGGCTAGAGGGGACAATTTCCATGCTTCTTCTTCGGTAATGATTGCCGTTTTGTGCGCAACATTTCAAAAGCTGCAATGATTCGTGATCGAGTAAGAGCGGGTTCAATGACTTCATCAATAAACCCTCGGACAGCTCCTGAGTAAGGGTTAGCAAAACGTTCTCGATATTCAGAAATCCGTTTTGCTCGTGCGGCCTCCGGATTCTTGGATTTCTCGATTTCTCTCCGGAAAATAATGTTTGCGGCACCCTCTGGACCCATGACAGCCATTTCAGTTGTGGGCCACGCGTACACAACGTCCGCACGCAAATGCTTGGAGCCCAACACTACGTAGGCACCTCCAATGGCTTTTCGGGTGATGACTGTGACTTTCGGAACAGTAGCTTCAGCATACGCAAAGAGAATTTTTGCTCCATGGCGAATTATGCCCCGATGTTCCTGCTCAACACCCGGAAGAAATCCAGGCACATCCATGAAGGTGAGTATCGGAATATTAAACGCGTCACAAAATCGAACAAACCGGGCACACTTGTCAGAAGCATCAATATCTAAGGTTCCTGCCAGATAGTTGGGCTGGTTAGCCACAACACCCACAGGGTAACCATTCAGACGGATGAAGCCGACCACCATGTTCTGAGCAAAGAGCTCATGAACTTCCAAGAATTGATGATTATCCGCCACACTCAGAATCGCGTGCTTCATATCATAAGGGGTCGTCGTATCATCCGGGAGTAACTCGTTCAGTGTAGGATCAGTGCGACGTGGGTCATCAGTCGGCTCAACAAACGGGGGATCTTCCACATTGTTTGACGGAAGGTACGACAATAGGTTTCGAATTAATTGGAGGCAATGCTCTTCATTTTCCGCCGCAAACTGGGCGACACCGCTTTTTGCGTTATGGGCCATTGCACCCCCCAGCTCCTCAAAGGAAATCACTTCACCGGTGACTGATTTGATGACATTCGGACCTGTAATAAACATACGGCTCGTGTTTTTGACCATGAGCGTAAAATCGGTGACAGCAGGGCTGTAGACCGCACCCCCCGCACAGGGACCCATTATTGCACTGATTTGGGGAACCACACCTGAGGCAATGACGTTGCGATAAAAGATTTCACCGTATGCCCCTAAACTTGCTACACCTTCTTGGATACGGGCACCTCCAGAATCATTCAACCCAATGACGGGAGCCCCAGCTTCGAGGGCGAGGTCCATGATTTTAGTAACCTTTTCTCCAAACATTTCCCCCAAGGCTCCGCCAAAAACTGTGAAATCCTGGCTAAACACAAACACTAGCCGACCATCAATGGTGCCATACCCCGTCACCACACCATCACCGGGAATCTTGTTCTTATCCATCTTGAATTCGGTGCACCGGTGTTCGACAAGGGCGTCAAATTCCATGAAACTGCCAGGATCCAATAACTTGTCAATCCGTTCACGGGCAGTCATTTTCCCCGCTTTATGCTGCTTATCTATGCGCTCTTTCCCGCCACCAAGTTGGGCTTTCTCCAAGCGCTTGCGGAGCTCCTTCATCTTCTTATTCATAACGTCTGAAGGCATCAAAATGCTCTCCATATTTTTCTTGAATGGTTCCTCTACGTGTACCACTCCTCTTAAAACCAGTCGGTTGATTAAAATCTTCAAGCTTATTAATCGCAAAGATTCTTAACCCAAACGGAACTGATAGATTCTCGAGGTTAGAAAACTATGTCCAAGACATTAATCGGACTCGTCCAAGCCTTTATTGGTGAAAGCCAAGCTCGAAACCGCTACAATATGTACGCAAAGACCGCGAAAAAGGAAGGCTTCATCCAAATTGCAGAAATTTTCAACATCACAGCTGAAAACGAACATGTTCATGCGAAAAACTTCTGGCGTGCCGCACAAGAGGTCATGAAGCAAACTGGTAAATCCATGCCTGAGATTGAGGTGCCTGCTGCTGCTCCATTAAAAATCGGTAACACGGTCGACAATCTGAAAGCTGCTATCGAAGGGGAAACCTACGAATACACCAAAATGTACCAAGACATCGCCAACACTGCTGATGAAGAAGGCTATCACGTCATCGCCAAACAGGTTCGTGCAATAGCTGACGTCGAAAACCACCACGCTGAACGCTACACTGCTCTCCTCAAAGAAGTCGAAGGAAGCACCGTCTTCAAGAAAAAGAAACCCACTCGATGGCTCTGCCTTGAATGTGGCTATGTCCACGAAGGTGAAGAAGCCCCAGACCAATGCCCCTCCTGCTTCCATCCCCAAGGATACTTCTCCGTACTCTGCGAGACCTACTAAACGCTTCAGACTCACAACACCCAAACAGTAATAACCAATAATTTAGCCAACAAAATCAGGTGACCTATCATGGCACAGAAGTACGTCTGCACAGCGTGCGGATACATCTACGATCCCGCCGTCGGCGACCCTGATGGAGGCGTCGCACCCGGCACCGCATTCAAAGACATTCCTGAAGACTGGGTTTGTCCGGTTTGTGGCGTAGGCAAAGACATGTTCGAGCCTGCGGATTAGACTGTTGAAAGAATTTGGCGGGGGTAGGCCCCCGACTGTGGAGTGCCGCATCCGCCTTTTCCTTGTTTTTCTACGAATACGATTCTTTTTAGGGTGCTTCCTATTATTGGAAGGTAAGGTGATTTTATCATGACGACCGTAGGTGAACCAGTGGCGTTGCCCCGGAGTGAAACAGAGAAAATCTGGGTCTCTCTTTCGGAGTGGCAAGGCTTCCTCGGAATTGATATTCGGATTTATTATCAGGCAGGCGAGGCAAGTTGGCGTCCCACAAAGAAGGGTGTCCGGATCTCCTTAGAGCTCAAAGATCAATTGATCGCCGCTATTGAGAAGGTGGCAGGATATGCGCCTGAGGCGATGGGAGAATCAAAGCCGGAGCAAGAGCAATTGCCGGAATCCGAGGATGCTAGCGAAGGGGAAGATGCGAAGGAGTAGGAAAACCAAACCGGTTTTAAGGTAAACAGTGTTAACTCATAACCGGTAACCATGAAGATTATCGATGACTGTCCTGGTGCCGCTCCCCTCAAACGGCCCTCTATCATCTTCAAGACCTGCCCCAAATGTGGGGAAGAGATTGAGCTCTTTACTAGTGATGTGAAGATAGACTGTGAGAACTGCGGTTTCACCATCTATAATGATATGATGTCCTGCGTAGAGTATTGTGAATACGCCAAAGAATGCGTAGGCGAACAGATCTACAATGATGTACAAGAAATGGTCAAAAAGAAGAAAGCTCAAGAGGCTAAGGAAGGAACCGGGTAGTTATCAATATCAAACTGTATTATCGAATCGAATGGTGAACATATCAAATGACTGAATTACTCCAAATCTACAAATGCGAAGTGTGTGGAAACATTGTCGAAGTGCTTCATGCCGGAGCCGGAACGCTTGTTTGCTGTGGTCAATCAATGAAGCTCATGGAAGAACAAACTGCAGACTTCAAGACTGAAAAACACGTACCGGTTGTGGAAGAGACTGCAGATGGTATTCACGTCGTCGTTGGCTCCACTCCTCACCCAATGGCTGATGAACACTGGATTGAATGGATTCAGGTTGTCAAGGACGGGACCATTATGCGTCAATTCCTTGAACCTGGTCAAAAACCAGAAGCAGACTTCCCTATGAAGGGTAAGCCTGACATGGCACGTGAATTCTGTAACATTCATCTGCTCTGGAAGACCAGCTAAGATCTGACTTGGCGGTCTTTGAAGAGAAATACGTGAAAGGGTGACTAGCGTTCACGCTGGTCACCAGAACCTCTTTTTCTTATGAATTGCCCACAATTGTTTCCTCTAGTTCCACGGCTGTGCCACAATAGGGGCATTCTGCTTGTCGAGGTCCTGTCCACTTAACCTCGTTATATTTGAGGGGTGCATCACATTGGGGGCACGAAGCAGGTAGGCTTTCTCGGATGAGTTGACGGTCATGTTCAGAGTCACTATCAACGGAAACGAGTTCAGGCATTTCTATGCTTCTTGAGGCGGCACGCATGCTCTTGCAGATCAGGTAAAAAGCGAAAGCGAAGATGCCAACAAAGATGGCGATGAAAAGGACAAAAAACAATCCAAAGGCACCGAAGATTAGGTTCAACAAATGATCCACAAAATCCAACTGTGCTGCTAATACCTGCAAAATCAATAGGAAACCGGAATGTGACATCATGGTTCACTTAGTGGTTCTGAGAATTATTCGCCTAAAAGGCTTGTTGAAATTAGACTTTCTCCTTAGTGGTTGTTGAGGAAACCAGGTCTCCACAGCGAATAATCTGGCGTCCTTCAGGTGTTTGAACAATCAGACTTCCATCCGCGTTTAGCCCCTTCGCAAGACCAGTTACTTGTTTCTCTTCCAAATCAATTGTGACTTGTTTCCCTAGTGTGGTACATAATCGGCGATAGTGTGACTCAATTGCCTTGAAGCCTTTATCCCGAAGCTTTAGATACCAGAATTCCAATTGACCAACTAAATACTCGAAAAGCCGTGGCAAATCTATTGGTTGATTTCGTTTTTCTTGAAGGGACGTCACGCTACTGCGCAAGGATTGGGGGAAATCCGATGCTGTTACGTTTGCGTTGATTCCAATGCCAATTACGGCATATTCGATATCGCTGCCAATGAAGGATGATTCGACAAGTATTCCACCAACCTTTCGATCATCCAGGAGCACATCATTAGGCCATTTTAACTTGGCATCTAACCCTAAGGCGGTGTTAAGCACTTTTGCGACTGCGATGCCCGTTGTTAGCGTTATCAGAGGTGTGTCACTTGCTGCAATACTCATGGGGCGTACAAGTGAGGAGAAATAGAGGCCTCCTTGGGGTGAATGCCAGACACGATTCAATCGTCCCGATCCTGCAGTTTGCTCATCGGCTAACACAATGAGGCCTTCCGGTTCACCAACAGCAGCGAGGGGTTTAAGGTATGCATTCGTAGATGAAAGCATCGGAAAATGGAGTAATCGTTTAAACACCAGTCTTGAAGTGTTACTTAATGCATGGTGAAATGGGTCATTTCGTGGTTCTAGGGGAATTGGCGGCTCTGCCATAAGGGTCACTTTATCTTTACTTAATTGGTTGACACAGTTCCAAGAGGACCCCATTCGTGCTTCGCGGGTGAATGAATGCAATCCGCATGTTCCCGGCTCCCATTCGGGGCGTTTCATCGATTAATTGGAATCCCTCAGCTTTCATCTTGGCTAGAGCTGTTTCGATATCATCTACTTCAATGGCAATGTGATGGATTCCTTCGCCGCGTTTTTCAATGAATTTTGCCACGACGCCATCAGGGCTCGTCGATTCTAATAATTCGATGCTGGAATCGCCGATTGGGATGTGGACCGTTTTGACATTTTGGCTTTCCACGGTTTCAATACTAGATGGTTCCAATCCCAAGACTTCACGATACATTTTCAACGCAGTATCGGCGTCCTTGACTGCAATGCCTATGTGACTAATTCGCATATGACACAAATCTCCGTGCTCTTTTCCCTGTGCGACCTTGAAAAGACTTCTGTTTATCGGAACTGATAATCCACAAACGTTTTTATCACAAGTCCGTGTTGGAAGCGCATTATGACACATGCTGAGGACCCCGTGCAAGAGCTTGAAATCAGTAGACCTCCTGTTAATGCTAACCTCCTCATTATTTTTGGAACTACTCTCATTGCGGTGATGGGTGTAGCAAGTATTACTCCTGCATTTCCTCTAATGGGTCTAGCTCTGGGTGTTCCTCCAGGAATGATTAGTCTTGTAGTAATTTCCTTTACTCTTCCTGGTGTTATTCTCACGCCTTTTCTTGGTGTCGCTGCTGATCGCTTTGGAAGGAAACGTGTACTGGGGCCCTCACTCTTTTTATTTGGCTTCGCAGGGTTTGCCTGTGCGTTTTCCGAACCATTGGCCCTCATCTTCGGGTTTTCACCATTCATCATGTTACTTCTCCTTCGGGTCGTTCAGGGAGTAGGAGCAGCCTCTCTTGGTTCACTTAATGTTACCATTATTGGTGATTTGTATCAAAGAAGACAACGCACCCAAGTGATGGGTTACAATGTGAGTGTACAAAGCACGGCCACCGCAATCTACCCCACACTTGGAGGCTTTCTAGCTCTCTTCGCTTGGTATTTTCCCTTCTATCTTTCTCTACTTGCCATCCCGATTGGGCTAACAGCGCTCTTTTGGCTTAAGGTACCCAGACCTGAGCATATCCTTACCCTAAGACAATACTTCAGTCAGATAGCTAGTATTCTCAAAGATAAACAGATCGCGGGTCTGTTTATTGTGAGTACTTCAATGTTTATCATGTTGTATGGAGCAATTATCACCTACTTGCCATTTTTAGTGATTGCTGCATTCTCAGCGAATTCCTTCATTGCCGGTCTTGTTGTCTCATTCATCTCGGTGACGGCCGCAGTTACGTCCTTCTTAGTCGGCTATTTGGTTCGTCGTGTCCGTATGAAAATCATACTCCTCTCAGCGTTTCCCTTCGTAGCTCTGGGTCTGTTTCTAATTCCCTTTGCTCCAGCCCTCTTGATTATCCTCATCCCCGTGGGGATTTTCGGGATTGGCATGGGCTTAGCCTTACCCACCACCCAAAATCTCCTCGTAAATCTTGCCCCAATCGAAAATCGCGCAGCGGTAATGTCCCTTAATGGGTTGGTGCTACGGTTAGGACAAACATTAGGTCCCCTCGTCATGGCACTCGTTCTAGCCAGTTGGGCGCTTCCTGGGGTCTATTGGGTTGGTGCTCTGATTGGTCTTACTTTGATTCCCATCGTCTTTGTGACGATTCCCTCACAGGCTGGAATGCAAAAAGAACGCTAGAAGATTTGAGGGGCTTTGTATTCTCCGAAAACACGGCGGAGTGCATCACATATCTCACCAAGTGTTGCTTTCACCTCAACAGCTGCAAGAATAGGGTGCAGGAGGTTGTCTGTTCCTTCAGCTGCTGTTTGCAATTGATTGAGGGCTGCTTCGATCTTGCTGGAGTTACGGCTCTTTCGTAATAATGCGAGTTTCTTGGTTTGACTTTTTTCCACGGCAGGATCTACTCGGAGGTATTCGATGGTTCTCTCTTCTTCGGGGATTTCGAATTTGTTAACGCCCACTACAATTCGTTCATCGGTTTCGATTTCCCGTTGATATCGATAAGCGCTATTATGAATCTCGCGTTGAATATAACCCGTTTCGATTGCCCGGAGGACGCCTCCCATTTTGTCAATACGGTCGAGGTATTTCATCACGCCCTCCTCGATGTCATCGGTTAGCTTCTCAAGGTAATAAGATCCTGCAAAGGGGTCAATGGTGTTCGCGACTCCAGTTTCCTGCGCAAGGATTTGCTGTGTGCGCAATGCAATGGTTGCAGCTTTTTCAGTGGGGAGGGCTAAGGCTTCATCCATTGAGTTGGTGTGAAGAGATTGTGTGCCTCCAAGCACCGCAGCGAGGGCCTGCATGGTGACCCGAACAACATTATTTTCCGGCTGTTGGGCAGTTAAACTACACCCGGCGGTCTGCGTGTGAAACCGCAGTAATAATGATCGGGGATTCTCCGCATTGAACCGGTTCTTCATAATCTTATACCAGAGGCGACGAGCTGCCCGGAATTTTGCCACTTCTTCGAACAGGTCATTATGGGCTCCAAAAAAGAAGGAAAGTCGAGGGGCAAACTCATCCACCTGCAAACCTGCCTCGATTGCGGCTTTCACGTAAGCGATACCATTGGCAAAGGTAAACGCCACTTCTTGTGTCGCGGTACTTCCGGCTTCGCGAATATGGTAACCACTGATGCTGATGGTGTTCCATCGTGGGTGCTCTTTTCGGCAGTATGCAAAGGTGTCCGTGATCAAGCGCATGGATGATTTTGGGGGGTAAATGTAGGTTCCCCTGGCCACGTATTCTTTGAGAATATCATTTTGTATCGTGCCCCTAAGGACCTTAGGATCTACGCCTTGTTGTTTGGCAATCACAACATACATTGCCAATAAAATGGCGGCTGGGGCGTTGATGGTCATGCTGGTGCTCACTTTATCGAGAGGTATGTCTTGGAAGAGAACCCCCATATCTTCTAGGGAGGGAAGGGAGACGCCGCACTTTCCAACCTCTCCGCCTGCCATGGGGTGATCAGAATCGTAGCCGATTTGGGTGGGGAGGTCGAAGGCAACGCTGAGCCCGGTTTGTCCCTGTTCGAGCAGGTATCGGTACCGTTCGTTCGTTTGTTCTGCGTTGCCAAATCCTGAATACATCCGCATGGTCCATAAGCGTCCACGGTACATCGTAGGATACACGCCTCGAGTATAGGGCGGTTCCCCTGGAAAACCGAGGTGTTGCTGATAATCAAAATCTGGGACGTCATCAGGAGTGTAGAGTCGCTCTACCGGTTTACTAGACGTAGTGATAAACTGGTCGGCGCGTTCTGGAGTGGTTTTCACGTATGGGGTGAGGACTTTCGTTTGCCAGTCCTTCAAAGATTTCTTGGTTCCCTTTTTCTTTGTCACCGAACGACACCTCGGCTGATTCTACATTTCTACTCCCTTTCGTGCTGCCACACCCTTTTGGTATGGGTGTTTAACCTCCTTGACTTCACTCACGAGGTCCGCAATTTTAATTATCGAAGGTGGTGCATCGCGACCTGTGAGGATGAGCTCCATATTGGGAGGACGTGATTTGATTAGCATAATGACTTCCTTGTCGGTGATTAATCCAAAATCAATTGCCACATTCACCTCATCAAGAATTAGAAAGTCCACGTCTTTTTTCTCGATGATTGTACGAGCATGATCTAACGCCTCTTGGGCAAGTTTGATGTCTTCTGGATTCGGATTAGATTTGTCGACAAAGTCTGGACGACCATACTGTCGAATTGTGAAGTTAGGGATGTGTTTTACAGCCTGCAGTTCACCATAGTTAATTTGCCCTTTCATGAACTGGATCATGTAGACCTCAAATCCATGTCCCGCTGCACGAAGTCCAAGCCCCAGAGCTGCGGATGTTTTACCTTTTCCAGTTCCCGTGTAGACTTGGACTAAACCTTGATGTTGTTCTTCTTTGTGTTCACTCATTTTCTTACCTCAGGTGTCTTATAGTGCTTCTTCTTTGAATATTTTCAAGTGGGGGCGTAGCCGCTGATAGGTGGTTTCTGCATCCATGACCAGGGTTCGGGTGTCTGCTGTTGTTTCCATGAATCCGAGTTCTCGTGGGTATCGCGGAACGATGTGCAGGTGAAGGTGTTCGATACTGGCTCCTGCGGCAGAACCAATATTTAGCCCAATATTCACTCCTGTTGGATTAAAGGCGGTTTCGACGAGACGTACAGTCTTTGCTCCCATCCAAAAGAATGCGTTCACTTCCGCTCTACTTAATTCTGATAGTTTGATGGTGTGACGGATTGGCACGACCATTATGTGGCCTGGGTTGAATGGGAACATGTTGAGGATGACCATGAATTCCTCGTCTCGATAGACGATTTTGGTTTTGACCTTGGGGTTGCCTTCGATAATCGCACAAAAAATGCAGGGAATTTCATGGCGGTCTTTTCCCTCGATGTAAGCTAGTTTGTGGGGGGCGGCAATATAATCGCGGAAAGGCATGATTCCACCAACTCTTGTATTAATTAGACCTGCTTGTTATGCATCACTTGAGGGAAAAGTGCAATTAATACTTCCGTTTCCGCTGAAACCTACGCAATTAACTGATTATCCACCATGTCGATGGACTTCATCCTCAAGACCCCGAATAGCCGCCTTGAGCCGTAAGCGCTCATCGACATATTCGTCGCCGGTAACTTCACCTTTCTTGAACTTCTTATCTAAATTCTTAAGTTCCTTTTCGAGTTTCTTTATGCGTTGACGCATCTGGTCAACATAACTCACAGCCCGTCCTTCCGCTCCCACTTCAAGTTCTGCTGGGGTATACGCTGCCTGGATCACGCCGTCATCAATGCGAAGAATCCGTTCACTAGCTGCAGCCACAAGCGGATTGTGTGTAACAAGAATGATGGTTTTGTTATACTTCCGATTAATTTGCACCAGAAAATCAACGATTACCTGTGAGGTTTCTGAATCTAATTCGCCAGTCGGTTCATCGGCTAGAACAACTGGGGGGTCATTAGCTAGTGAAGCTGCGATTGCGACCCGTTGCTGTTCTCCTCCACTCAGTTCATCTGGTTTGTGTTTGGCCCGATCGGAGAGTTGAACAATTCCTAGTAGTTCATCTACACGTTCCCGGCGCTCACTTCGGGGAACTTGGTTCACAATCATTGGTAATGCAACATTTTCCGCTGCGCTTAGCGTGGGAACAAGGTTCAAAGTCTGGAATATGTGTCCGACAACCCGTCGTCGGTACATTACAAGCTGTTTCCGGTCTAGAAACGTCACGTCTACATCACCGACCTTGGCATCACCCGCAGTTGCCCGGTCAAGCCCACCAAGAATATTAAGCAAAGTTGTCTTACCTGAACCGGAAGGTCCCATAACCGAGATGAGTTCACCTTCACGGACAATCATGGAAAGACCTCGAAGGGCTCGAACCTCAACGGCTCCCATTCGATAGACCCGAACCAAATCCTTGACTTCAATATATGCCATTTTGTTTTCACCTCAACACGGAAAGATCATATCGCGCTGTACGTGCCTCGATTAGAATTGGAATTAGTGTAGCTAAAACCAAAAGCCCAATAATGGTCCCTGTTAATATCGCGAACATCCCCGCAAACTCGGGTGGTAGGAATCGCGTTGTCAAAAGCATTGGGATGAAAGTTGCTACTCCACCACTGACAAGTCCATAGTAAATAATAAGCCCCACAGAAAATCCGAGAATGATAGCAAATATCATCATCGTTAATATTTCCGCAGAGAGAATGGTCACGGTCTGTAAATATGTCATGCCTCGGGCGCTCATCAAGGCAGTCGTAGTACGACGTTCGCGGAGTGTCAAATAGATAATTACCAAAGTACCCACCGATGCAAGGATGATGGCAAAAGCCACCCCCAATTGCATCATATTGGTTGTTGCATTTCGAAGTACATCGGAATTATAATCTTCAATAAGTGTGATTGCTGACTCGACATCCAGAACATCATCCAATTCCTCAAGGGCTTGGATAACCTGTGCGTTATATCCGGGAGCATCCAAGGAAATTAGCACGTACCCTGTCGAAGATATTTCTGAGGAATAACTATCCATTAAGGCCACTGAGGCATACGACCATGTTTCTTCAGCTGCCCAAGTACCGCCTTGGAACCCATAGGGTACTTGTAACCATTCAGGCTCAGGACCCATAAACCCAACAATAGTGAGTGGATGATACGTACTAGAAGAGAATTGAACGGATATAAGATCACCAATTCCAAGTGCTAGGTTACTTGCTATGAGTTTCTGAAGAATGATTGTTTCATTGTTTGATTCAATTGCCTGAAATGCAATTGGAGCTGGCACTCCTAATATCCACCCAGGTTCAAAATACGCGACACCGATCCATTCGCTGACGTTTATAGCTCGTACTGCAAGGTTACTTTGGGATACGGTCGACATCGAGAATGTATATTGTCTCGCGGCTCCACGCACTCCTTCAATATTCCGTATGGTTGGAAGTAAATCTGTTACGTTCTCTGGATAACTCATAAGAACCTTGATATCTGCACCTACGGTAGTATACGCATTTCTAACGGCAAGATCGTTACTGCTTGCAAGGACTCCGATGGTCTGAATGCTGTAACCAACCAGGAGCGCGGTGATGAAAATAATCGCAACTGTTCGTCCTGGTCGTCGTGAAATATTGTGTGAAGCTAATCCTCCCAAATCGCCCATAAAGCGACCGATAAAGCGTTCAGAGTAATGATAGAATCCTTTCCATCCCTTAACGATGATTGTGACAAAACCCCAAAGGAATAACAAGGGGGCCCAAAACGCAATGACGGTATCAAAAACTAGCCAGTACATAGACAATGAACCAAGAATTGGGTTAGTAAATGTCAAATTCATAGCTAATTCCGTTACGTTAATACCTAGGAGCCAAATTACGAGTTTGTAACTTCCAAGGATTAAGGTGGTCCAAGCTAGCATTCGTGGATAGCTTGTTGGTTCTCCCGCTATAGTGTATTCCCGGAGTGCTTCGGTCGTCGGGATTTTCGAGGCTTTACGTGCAGGAAGATAAGAAGCAATAATAGCCAAAAGAATCCCGAACATGACTGTTAAGAAGATGGTATCTACTCCTATTCCCGTAGTGAAAATCGCCGCCCAAGTAACAACAGGAATGAAGAATGGAATTATCCCTATCGCAATGATGATGCCAAAAATACTTGCAAAAACCCCTATGAGCAATCCTTCCCAAACAAACAGACTTGTGATGGTGCTTCGGGTTACACCTTTAGTGAGTAGGAGACCCACTTCACGACGTCGGATGGAATATGACACATCATTTAACGATATGCCCATGTAAAGGGCTACGAAGAACACCGGAATTGATACTTGAAGAAAGGTCATCCGAAAGCCTTCTGAAATTGACGAAAAAAATTGAAGGGTATAAGCAAGGTTGTTCATGAGCCAACCATCATATTGATAATCAAGTGCATTTTGAATTTGGTATCCAAGCATTTGGACATTCTGCTGAGAGAGTTGGATGTTATATGGATTGATCAGAGCTGCTTGATCAACGTAGATGAGAGTGAAAGCTTCAAGATTGACTTCTCGAGCATCGGGTTGAGTCTGTACCCAATCATAAATTGGTAAGAATGTGGACTCTACATCAACGAGGAAAAACAAGACGTGTTGTTGAATCCAGCTTTGGTATTCGTACCCCCAAAAAGGGAAGTATGCATCAATCAACAACGTTTGCTGAGAATTTTCAGAAAGTTCAATATGACCCACGACCTTTAGGGTGAGATTGTATTCAATATCGTCACCCTCCCCCCAAATTCGAACGACAATCGAATAGTTACTCCCGATGGGGTAATCACTAATGAGCGCTGAAGATGTAGCAAGGAGTGTTTCATTAGCTCCAAGGGTAAGATTTCCAGCAACCAAAGACACTCCATCGTAAATAGTTGAATTATTCTGAATGCCACAGGTTAGAAGATAATTTTCTTCTGGGTAGGATTCATTTCGGTGTCTAAGCATGGTTTCGGAATAATCCACATCTTCAAAGGCTTCGATCTCCTGCCGTAATTGGTAAAATTCAGAGCTAGGAGGAATATCTCCCCAGACATAAGTCCTCCAAAGCATATCCACAGTAACAGTATCCATTACTTCATCGAGCATTGCACCTACTAAGGAATTAGCACTAATGTTGGAAGCAGCAAAGAGAGAGGTGGCTATTGTAACACCCACTAAGATGGCAAGAAATAGTTTCTTATTCCGGGTTGTGCGACGAACTGAGTAACGATACAACCGAATCCCTGCCCTTCGACTTCTTCCTAATCAACGCATAAAAGCTTTAAGGTTGGGTTCACTTCTCAAATTCGAGAGGTTATGTTATCTCTTATGGAGGTGGAAAGTTTGTTTTCCGAAAAAACAACCCCTGTCAGTGAACTTGTGAAAGGGAATCCTGATCGACCTCTCCGTGAACCTGCCTTGGTTCTTCTTGCTTGTTTATTTAATATATTTCAAATCTATCAACTTCTCCTCATTCTCCCCCAACTTAGTGCTTCACCGGACCCTTTGAATCCATTTTCGTTCTTTAACGTCATGATGCTTCAGTTGATTTCCGGGTTAATTGGATGGTATGTTACCTTCTGCATTATCCTACTTATTGGGGCTGCACTCGTTTACTTCGTCAATCAGCGAATTGGCTCGGCGTTAATTCTTGTGATATCAATTATTGGGTTGTTAATGGGTTTCATGGGTGCTTCATTCACATTCATTTACACGTTCAGTATTATTGTCTTAATAACTGGCCTTTTAGCGCCAATATTCGGTCTTCTTGCTGGTATCTACGGTATTCGAAGTAAAGACGCCAGGGCGCCAACTGAAGCTCAAGAAGTCATCTGAGTAGTAACTAGACTTATATTTCAACCACTTTTTCTATGAAAGAAACGATACGCTTCACTGCCTCGTCTACAACTTTCTGACCCTTTTTTGGGTCCGCCCTTGTAGCGTATCCGATGGTCCCGGAATCTGTAAAATCAGTGGTATCCCACACTGGCATTATATTGGGTTGTGAAGGAAACATCGTGGCTTTGGTAAAACCGGGGACTGGTTCTCGACCAGGTTCATCCACGCGTTTGTCCTCTAGGACACGTTGTCCCAATGCCCAAGCCACGGAGGTTTCCATCTCATCAGCGTGGAAGTGTGGGGGGTCAAAGGTTTCTTTCACCAGGTCTTCGGTGATTTTCCACCATTCAATGCCAACACACCATAGGCCCTCTTCGTCGTGGAGTTTTCGGAGCGCAATGGAGAGGGCGGCGGTGTTTCCGCCATGGCTGTTCATGACGATGAGTTTCTTTGCTCCGTGTTTGGTGAGGCTCTTTCCAACGTCGACAATCAGATCAATGAAGGTCTCATGACGTAGGGTGATTGTGCCAGAGAATGGCATATGATGTGGTGAAACGCCATAGGAGATGAGGGGAGTCACTGCAGTTTTAATATTCGGCCATAACTTGTCTGCGACGAGGTAGGCAAATTCCTGGGCTTGGAAGGAGTCATTATCAAGAGGAAGTGCGGGGCCGTGTTGTTCTTGGGAGCCCACTGGGATAATTGCGATATCGGTTTCTTCGAAGAGCGCTTTGGCTTCCTGCCAAGTGAGTTTCCCGAGCATGAAGGGTTTTACATCTGACATTCCGAATACACCTACAAAGAGTACTGAAGACGTACACTACCTTGGCACTGATTGAAAAGTTATAGCATTGATCCGATTCTGAATGGTTACGTTCCTTCGGCATAGTCTTGATGATACTGTTCTTGTTCTGGAGTGAGTTGGTCAATGCTGATGCCCATGGATTC
>JAEOTD010000126.1 GCA_016839995.1 Candidatus Hermodarchaeota archaeon | reverse complement strand
ATATTGACGGATTTGGTGACGCTCTCACGCAAATTCAAATTTTAGTTGGTGATGCATTTGCTTCTGCACAGGGTGGGCGGTTCGCTTCACCAGAGATCACCCAGTGCGTGAACGCTATGCTAGAAGCGGGAGCAAAAGGGGCCGGACAAAGCTCCTGGGGACCTGCTTGTTATGGACTGATACGTGGAACCAAAGCTGCATCTGATGTGAAAAAGGTCGTACAGGAAGTGCTAGAAACAGAATCTGGTGGTCCAGTGTTCATTTCTAAAGCCAACAATCAAGGAGCACAAATTTCTAACAGTTAAGCTTCCTTGTACATGTTACGAATTTGTTCAGCTTGTGGAAGACTAATCCAATCAAGAACTGAACCACCGCAATCTTTGAGTCGCATGGTTTCCACGAGCGATGCTGAGGGACCTCCAGCTAATCCATCTGCAAAGAGCGCTGCCCCTTGAGCTGCCTCCTTCGATTTATCACCCATTCGTTGTACTTGAGTCACCGGTATTCCAAAGTATTTCATTCTTTCAGCTAGATCTTTGACAAGGAAGGGAACACGGGTTAATCTACCAGATAGAAGGATTTCTCGGGGTTGGTTTACTGTTACAGTGAGTGCTGCGACAGATTTTGTCAATCCTTCTGCCACTGCATTCCACGCCTCTTGTGCTTTCTGGTCATCTTTCTTGAGGAGATCCGCAAAGGCTTCGGGACTGAGTGTTGGATCATCCAGTGATGACATCACTCCTCCCTGGAAGAGGGTGCCCTTTGAAAAGCCTCGGAGGAGATATGCAAGTTCTCCATCCATCCCACCCAGTGTGAGAAATCCAGGTCCACCAATGGTTCCACCGACTCCATCCACCACAAGTCCATTATCCACCGCTACAGCGGCTGGATATCCGTATCCTAATTCGACTAAGACAAACGAGGTGTCCTTGGCGGCGATTTTTAATCGATGTGCTTGGTCATAGACTCCAAGGATTGCACAGCAGAGTTTATCTGCTGTTCCAAGATCGATTCGGTTGTGCTTCCGCCAAGCAGGGACGGAATTTAGGTGAATCACTCCCGGGATAAACATCATGTTGATATCCGTTTGCTGGACCAACCGCACCATATCCTTAATCGCTTCAAGGACAGGGATTTTGTCATCATCATGTCGAACGAGGACGAGTTGAAAGAATTCTTTCTCAGTGACCTTTGAAGCTGGAAGAAGCGGAAGTCCATAGCCTGAAGGTCCAGCAACTAAATCGATACTCCCTGCCTCTGTGATGATGTCAAGAATGCTTTGAGGATTTTCAGCAACCTCTACGCTCGTAATGGAGGTTTGAAGGAACACCTTTCCATCCTCTAATCCACAAAAATCAAACGAACGAGTTCCAGGATCAATGCCAATTACACGAACCATCATATTAACCTCTGGAGGTGTTTCTGCATCAAACTAGCTTAGTTCTACTATAAATCTTCACTAGGAGTGGAAACAGGAATGAGATGCGAGTAGATGGTATTCACAATGTCCCAAGCGCCTTTCAAGGAGGCTTCTTTGGTTTCAGCGACGTGGTTCACAGTGCAGATGGGGTCTCCTCGATCGGCATGGCTGCCTGGGATTGGGATATCCACAACTCCTGGAATGTTACTTAAATTGGGAATTTGGCAGGTAGTCTTTGCGTAGACAATAATCCGTGTACAGAACGCTTGAGGGGAGGGGCGCTCTTGAGGGAGTTTCCCTTTCCATGCATCGATATGGAGTCTGGCAACATTATAGTTGCTTACAAGTTCAAGAGCTTCGATAGTTGCTTGGATTCGCGGGTTGATTTCCATGAAATAAGGTGTTCCTTTCTCGTCTATGACGTAATCGATGCCATTGCTTCCGACTAGATTCAATTGGTTGCAGATTTCTTCGGAGATGGTACAAAGTTGTGTAACGATTGCCTGAGTAGTTTGGAGTGGGATGATGTTTCCACAGTAAGCTTTGGTTCGACCCTTTCCTAGTTCGGGGAGCCCAATAAGCTGTTCATTCACTGAGAGAGTTACTGATGCTTTTCCTGTGCTAAGAAGTGAAACACTTACATCAGTGCCTTGAATTAAATCCTGAACCAATATCGGTTCTCTGTGAGTGAATGTGTGTCGAACCATATAGTGGTTGAGGGCATCTTCAGTGTAAAGAACACGAGAATGAAAACCTCCGCTACCAAATTTTGGCTTAACGAGGATTGGAAGACTCAACTGGTTCGTCGCCCACTCAAACTGTTTTTTATCAGTCACCTCAAAGCTTCGAGGTGTAGCAGCACCACTGCGCTTCACAATTTCATGTGTAAGCGATCTGTTGCGGGCTTTTTGCATTCCTTCTGAACTGTTTCCTGCGAGGGTCCCCAATTTCTCAAGGTGTTTCCACGCTTCAAGATGGTCATCAAAGCCACCACTAGCGATGATATAATCAACAGGTCCATGTTCCTCGAGAAGCTGCTGAGCCCCCATAACAAGGGATTCAGCTGTAAGAGTGAGAGGTCGATCCGGACGTTGGTCAGGTTCTTGATGCAAAATTGCGATATGTTCATCCGCCCATTCTGGAAGGTCCAAATCCCCCCAGAAATCAACAGCAAGAACTCGATATCCACTCTTCTTTACTGATCTTGCGAGTGGACGAACATTGAATCCTACAACAAGTACTGATTCCATAATCGAGTTTCCTTTGCGCTATTACGTTTTCTCAAGCTAGACGTCCTTTCTTTTGAAGTTTTTCTACTCCAAGAATTGTCATCGAAAAACGCATAGAAACTAAATGAAGTTGCTTAAGGACTTCGCATCTACTGAAAGGTTTGACTTAAGGACAGAAAATGTTTAAGAGAGCTCATTGTAGGGAAAAACTTGGATACATGCATAAAGGCCAGCGGGGAATCATGCATGACAAAAGTAGAGGAGACTACAGAAACAGCAACTATTCAGACATTCTGTCATGGCTGTAAGAGTGACATCAAAGTAACAGTACCACGGGCAGTTGTGGACAAAGCCCATTCATACCCTGTCAGTCACGCACACCTTCATGGAGATCCAGCTCATGTACTCATCATCTACATAGACCGACAATACCATATTCGAGGCTCTGAACTCAGTGAGACGGTCTCAGTTGAACGCCCAGCTCAACCCCAACCATTGAATGCCATGGTTCTCCTTCGTGTACCTCGGCGATATCGTGAAACCGCTATGGCAATGCTGAAGCTCCGACAGGCCAATTCGGTTGAGGTTTCTTTTGTTACTGGTAAATCACAAAATGCTGAATCAAAATACCTAGGTGCGTTGTTCCGATTGGGGTATTTGGAGCGGGTTCGAATCTCACGGTTCTACCAATATGGTATTCCCCATCCCAACCGTTAAAACGACAAAAGAGGAAAATGATATGGCACAGCCATTCCAAACTCGTGGCATAGGTAAACGGAATCTCACCAAGGCCATAACAGTCCACAGCTTCAAAGGGGGCACGGGTAAATCTAATCTTTCTGCCAATACGGCATTCGCTTTAGCTAAACGAGGATGGAATATTGCACTTCTTGATTTTGATTTCCGAGCACCAAGTCTCAATGCCTTGTTTCAAATGAATGGAACCAAATATTACATCAATGACTGGCTCGCAGGGCGCTGTGAACTCCATGAAGTGCTTATAGATCTTAGCACCCAATTTCACACCAAAGGTCAATTCCAGGTGGGATTCACTAATCCTAGCGGTGCTGCGATTAATGAAATGACAGTTCATAGTCTTAATGAAGAATGGCAAGCTCGAGTACTCCAACTGGTTCTCGATGGCAAAAATCTCCTCTTCGAACGATATGGCATCAATTTCCAAATCTTCGATACCAGCCCCGGGTTTGCCCTCAGCTCCATCAATGCCATCCTTGCCGCAGATGAACTGATTCTCGTCATCAAAATGGATCAACTGGACATTGTCGGAACCCAACACCTCATTAAAGGGGTATATAACCAAACGCTAGGAAAACGCCCTGAACTCATTATCAACAAAGTTCCCTGCAATATGCTTCAAACCCCAGAGGATTATTTGAAACTAAAGAATCGTTTGAGTAACAAACTTGGTATTGAAGTGATCAGTATTATTCCCTGCTTCTGTGAAGTGCTTGAAAACATGAGTTCCAGCCTTTTCATTGAAAAGCAGCCAGATCATCAGTTTTCCCAATCGATTGCTAAATTGGCATCCCATTTTGAATCAGCAAATTAATGGTGAAAGGTGTTGCTCCCAGACGATGTCAAAATGGAGCTTCGTCGAATCACCATCTTAGAAAGGAATGCTGAATACAACGATGCTGCCAAACTCTGTTTTAGTCTATACCGTGAAAACCACAACTCTGACATTGCTATGCGGGGCTTTAA
This sequence comes from Candidatus Hermodarchaeota archaeon, assembly GCA_016839995.1. Classification (GTDB taxonomy): domain Archaea; phylum Asgardarchaeota; class Hermodarchaeia; order Hermodarchaeales; family Hermodarchaeaceae; genus Hermodarchaeum. The sequence continues at coordinate 11,434 of JAEOTD010000126.1, read as the reverse complement.
CAACCTCTGGAACAGTGCCTGGAACGCCTCTAATCTCTCTACAATGAGTTTGGATCTTTCAGAAATTGTTTCGCGTATTGAGGATACGAAAAAAAGCATTGTATTCAGTCCCGAACAACGGGCGTACCTCCAAGCGCTATCCTGGGAAACAAAAGGATGGCTTGCGGATCCACCTAATCCAGACCATCTCAAGCAGGCAGTAGATGCCTTCATCGAAATCAACGAAATATCTCGAGCGTTAGACCTCATTGCCAGTCTGGTAGCTTTTGTTGAACCAGACCAACAGGTTGAGTTGACCAAGTACGGTATCAAACTAACCGAACAACTCTCCCCAGAAGACCGAGACACATATTACCTCCTATTAGTTGAGCCACTTCTCCTCTACATAGAAAGCTCTGAAAAGGAAACACTCTTGCAAGAAATCTTTCAACGAACCCAAGCCCTGAGTCAAAATCAAAACCGCTCCCCGATGGGTAACATCGCAGTCCTGCACGGTGTTGATCTACTCCTCCCCCACAAAATCGAGTCAACTTTCACGAACCAAATTCAACAAGAAAATGTCCATGAACTCGTCCGGTCCCTCGTGGATACAACCCATAACCGGTTACGCGGGATGATGTTTAGCCTCCTTGGAAGCTCATACAATCATATGGCTGAAATCGAACAAGACCCTGAACTCCGTCAAGATCTCTTTGAAAAGGCTAAGGATTATTACCTTCAATCAGTATCAACCTTTGACTGCACTCCCGCCTATGGAGAACGCTTACGCGCATACACGCTTGCTGGAACGGGTTTCCTCTCTATTGCAGAATTAGAACACGACGTTGAGCGAAGAAATGAATTATACAGACTGGGAAGAGAACACCTCCAAAACTCCCGAAAAATCGGGGAAATGACCCAGCTCTTCCAATTCCGGGCTAGAGCGGCAATTAGTTTGGGCGTGGCATTAGAACGTGTGACCTGGTTTGATATGAACCCCGAAAGCCGACAAGAAAAGCTACTCGAAATTTTCAACCTTCAAATTGAGGGTCGGGATTTAGCTGAAAAAACGAAGGAACACCACAGCGCAGGATATGCTACAATTTACGCAAGTGAGATGTGCGGGTACCTTTCAGATCTAGAAACAAAACTAGAAAAGAAACATGAATGGGCTGTGAAACAGCGACAATTAAGCCAGATAGGCCTTGAGCTACTTAATCAGACTCCCGATATACGCGGACAGGTCGAAGCACTGAGCTACACGGCTTTTGCCTGTGCAAAACTAGCCACTCTGACACCAACAATCGAGGAAAAATCCCGTCTCTATCAGGAAATGCTCCAGTACGGAGAAATTGCCAGTAACCTCTCAGCTCAAGTACCTGACCCTCTCGCCACTGCTTTTGCCCATCAGCAAGCAGGTGAATCAGCGATACATTTGGGTATACTCAAAGGGGACATTAAATTACTCAAAAAAGCTGCCAGTTTTTTTAGCCAAGCCTCAAAGGACTGGTCACAAACAGGAGAACTGCATAAACAGGCTCAGGCCATCACACAGCATGCAGACGCCCTTCTTTTCCTTAGTAGCTTGGATTACACTCCGGAAGAAGAAGAACGATTAGAACTCCTTCAGAAAAGCGAGGAATTGCATAAGAAAGCTGCAGAGCTATTTTCTAACTTATTTCTCTTTCATGATGCAGGTGAAAACCACTGGCGAATCGGACAGATTCATCTTCTTCGAAATGATTTCATTGGTGCCCAGGAAAACTTCAATGAGGTTCAAACTGCCTTCAATCGGGCAACTGAGCTTCTCCCGGATTTTGCTGAAGCCTATTCTATCTTCAGCACATATGGAGTTACGCTAGTCGGACTCATTGATGGACTGCAAATCATCGACCGGGGTGATTACAGTCATGCTGCTCTCCTTTTTGATGATCTTGCCAAGGAACTGGAGGTGGAAACTGAACGCAGTCTCAGACAGTTGCGCCAACTCCTTATTGCCTTGAATCAGGTGTGCCAGTTCGCGGCAACCAAAGATGAAGCCTATCGTGAAAACGCGAAATCAGAATTACAGAGGCTCCTTGGTCAACTAGCACCAGATGCCTATGAACAACAACTGCCTTACAGTCTTCATAAGACCATTCATAGATTGCAAATCTTTCTAGTGGCCCCCAAGTTATTCTTTCCCCAGTTACTTCTGGATTTACCAATTCAAGAGAAAATGCTTGCTATGGTGCAGACCCGTCACATCGTGGGAACCGCCCTGAATATGTACCAGGCGACCGTCAGTCATCGTGACACTCCTTCAGAAGAGCCCACCGAAGATGTCATCCGTTCCTATGTTGCACGGATAAGCAACATCTTAGATGATCAATAACTCGGTAAAAAGTTTGTAGTTCAAGGGGCATTGGTAGAGCGAACATTTTTATTCGTTCTTAGCCCTGACCATCAAACGAGAAGTTATGGTGTCACTCACGGTCAAGAACCTAATTAGCATTGCAGACCTCAGCACAAAGGAAATTCTCACAATCCTTGATCTAGCTGAAAAAATGGAATCTATTATCCATGGACCCAAACCTTCCACTCTGTTGGCTGGGAAAATCCTCGCTTCATTATTTTATGAGCCATCAACGCGAACTCGTTTAAGCTTCGAATCCGCTATGGCACGACTGGGTGGGTCTACAATCACTGTTGCAGATATTAGCGCTTCCTCTGTCGCAAAAGGTGAGTCACTTGCAGATACCATTCGAACGGTTGACAACTATGCGGATGTGATTGTCTTACGCCATCCTCAGGAAGGTGCAGCTCAATGGGCCGCAGAAGTGTCAAAGGTTCCTGTCGTCAATGCTGGTGATGGAGCGGGTCGACATCCCACCCAAACTTTGCTTGATCTCTCAACCATTCGAAAAAGCCAGGGGCGGTTAGAGAACCTCAATATTGCAGTGCTAGGTGACCTCAGGTTTGGTCGGACCGTTCACTCCCTTTCCTATGCTATCACACGGTTCACGAAACGGCTTTACTGCATTTCTCCTCCTGGGTTAGAACTTCCAGACGAAATTGTAATGGATTTGAAGGAACAGGGCAAAGAGGTCATTGAAACCACCGACTTGAAGGGCATCCTGCCCGAACTTGATGTTTTGTACGCAACTCGCATTCAAAAGGAGCGATTCCCCACACCGGCTGATTATGAAAAAGTCAGAGGTGTGTTCCGTATAGACAAAGCTATGCTGGAGGGTGTGAAGTCGAACTTGGATATTCTGCACCCCTTACCACGAGTAGATGAGATTGCCCCTGAAATTGATGAGACACCCTATGCCCGGTACTTCACACAGATGTTTCAAGGAGTGCTGGTTCGAATGGCAATTCTGTCCCTGTTGTTGGAGGTGAACACCAAATGAGCTCGAAGAAAAAGAAATCCGTGAAGCCTCCTGCTGAAGAAAAACCCAATGAGCTTCGGGTTCAAAAAATTAAAGCCGGCACAGTAATTGATCATATCACCGCCGGAAACTCGTTAGCAGTGTTACAGATTCTTGGTATCACAGGACGTGAAGGTGATGTCATTAGTATTGCTATGAATGTACATAGCAAACGCTTAGGAAAAAAGGATATCATCAAAGTTGAAAGCCGAGAAATTACCGCCGATGAAATAAACCGTATTGCCCTTGTTGCCCCTAAGGCCACCATCAATATCATCCGTAACTATAAAATTCACACCAAAATGCGAATTGAGGTTCCTGATGAAATCATCGGTATTGTTCGATGTGAGAATCCAAGTTGCATCACGAATAATGAACGCGGAATTAAAAGTCACTTCAGTGTGGTTGATCGCTCACCAGTCACACTCCGTTGTACTTATTGTAAGCGAATTTCAAGTCAAGATTATCTTGTCGAACAGCTTCAGGGTTCTCCTTAACCTATTGAACATCAAAGAGTGAGGCTACTAGCCATGGTGAAACTATTCGGACAGGCTTTTATCAAAAAGATGAACGCAAGGGTGGACACCCATAAGACACGGGTTATCCATGCCCTCGATGTAGCAAATACTTTCACTCCTGATGCTTCCGAATCTGCTCGCAAAGAATTGATTGAACGGGTGTGCCATATTGCCACGGCTGTCGAACCGCATGTCGTGGCTATTAAACTGAATTATCCTCTGGTTCTTGCTGTGGGATTGGAAATCGTTCAATATTTGAAAAAGCTACATCCGGATCTCCCGCTCATTGCAGATTTTAAAGTTGCAGATATTGACAACACCAATGCCTGGATTGCACGACATACTTACTCTGCTGGAATCGACGCGATAATCGTTCAAGGATTCATCGGTGAGGATGCCATTCAAGGAGTTATCCAAGAGGCAAAGAAGGCAGGAGACCAGGGAATCATACTAGTTGTAGATATGAGTCATCCTGGCGCTGCTCAATTTATCCATCCCCAAACTCCTCGGTTAATCAATCTAGCCAAGAAACTCAAGGTCTCCGGAGTCATTGCTCCAGGAACACGTCCACCCCAAGTACATGAGATTCGGAATCTCCTCGGTAATGAAACTCTCATTCTAGCCCCGGGTGTTGGAGCGCAAGGAGGAAAAGCAGGCTCTGCAATTTCTGCTGGCGCCGATTATGAAATCATTGGACGCTCCATCTATACAGCAGACAATCCTGCTTTGAAAGCCAAGGAATTCGCTGAATTGACATATACCGCTCAACCTCCTGCTGATGTTTCACCTCAGGAAGCTTTCTCCAATACGTTAGCGACTCTTCTGGCTAATGTCGGTGCCATCAAGTTCGGGGAGTTTAAGCTAGCCTCAGGCAAAACGAGTCCCTATTACATCGATCTTCGTGTTATCCCTTCATTCCCCCAAGAGTTTCAGATACTCACAGATTTGTTCACCCAATTGCTAGCTGGACGCCAAGACATCACCTTTGATCGGATTGCTGGTGTTCCAACGGCCGGAATTTCTTTTGCCACGGCGTTATGCAATCGCCTATCTGCTCCGCTCTTGTACATTCGGAGTAAACCGAAAAAGTATGGACAGCAGAAACGAGTTGAAGGCGTATTTGAACCTGGGGATCATGTACTGGTCATCGATGATCTGATTACAGATGGGGGAAGCAAAATTGAAGCGGTGCAGGCACTCCGGGATGCAGACTTGAAAGTAACTGATGTATTGGTGGCTGTGGATAGGGAACAAGGCGGAGCTAAACAGCTGAAGGATGCAAAACTTACCCTTCATGTTTTAGCCCCAATTTCACACCTAATCAAATCCTTAGAGGCTGAAAAACGACTTTCCAAATCCGATGCAAAACGGATCCTCGCTTACATCACAAATCCTGGTTAAGGTTTGAGTGGGAATTCCTTCTCTTGTTTTGTTAAGCGTTGTCCAAGAATCGCAATGACACTAATGCCAAAGTATCCGAGGAGAAACGCCAAAGGATAGTGGACTAGCTCAAAAGGCATCACTCCAACCCCCGGCGCCCACAGTTCAATGAATATTCTGAAGAGGTTTCCCAGGACAATAATACCGACGGCTAGAAACCCAATAATGATAAGGTCAGGTTTACGCGCAGTTGTCCGATCGCGCAGAACGAGAAGGGTGAGACAGGGAACGAGGGCGATGAGCCCTGCACAGGCATTGTCAATTTCACCTCCAACAATTCTCATGGTAACAGCTTCTCGAACGAAAATCACAACCTGAGCGCCCCCAAAATGAGGAGTGAGATATTGAATCGGAGAGATACCCGTCAATTGGAGAAACAGGGCTACAGCTTGGGAATAGGACCATTGAATTGGCCAAAAGTCAATCAAAATAACAAGGAGGGCTGAGAAGATAATTGTGAAGATGAGTTTCAAGTCATTGTTAGTTTGGAACGCACGTGAGGCTTGAAGAAGTATGGTTATCCCCAGGACAATCAGAAAGAGTGCAAGGGCAATGAATGGGCTTTGAGGAATAGAATACGCCATCCCCCCCGCAATAATCAGTATGGTTCCCACAAGGAATAGAAGCCAAGGAGAATATCCAACTAGGGAATTAGAGTGGTTCACACTGATTACCTCCACTTCAGCATTTACTAGCGGGTAGAGCTTCCGTCAGTAGTGTCAAGCGGTAGGTGCTTGCCGGTACTGTCACGTTTCAAGCGACCAAAATCTGAATCCTTAAGGCTCTCTATGTTGAACACCGGGCCTTCCAAGCACACGCGAGCTCCCTGGTCATTAATGATGCAATGTCCACACAATCCTACACCACATTTCATATATCGTTCCAAACTCACCTGCAATGGAATCGGATATTTCACGATTAACTCTGCCAAATGAAATAGCATGCCTTCAGGGCCACAGGCAAAGCATGCCGCATATTTCGTATCAATATCGAGGAGAAATGTTGCGGCATCAACGGAGGTGCCTTGGATTCCATCGGATCCGTCATCGGTGGCGATAATCACTTTCTGGGCTTTCTCTTCAAACCGATGTCGAAAGAGAAGTTCCGGCCGTGATGAAGCACCCAAAGCAACGTGAACTTCATGGCCTTTCCTGACAGCAATGTCGGTAGCATATGCTAAGGGGGGTGACCCACATCCCCCAGCAACGAAGAGGAGGGGTCCTTTATCGACAGATCGGGGTAGGGTAAATCCATGACCTAGGGGTCCTCGGAGTCCTAATTGGTCTCCTTCTTTCATTGCATGCAGGGCAGAGGTTGCTTCACCAACGTTGGCGGCTGTAAATTCAACAATGCCACCTGAATTCTTGGTGGCAGAGATACTCATCGGAATTTCATCTATGCCCGGAATCCAAACCATTAGGAATTGCCCCGGGCTAGCTGTTCGCGCAATATCGGGGACTGATAGCGTGAAAGTCTTCGTTCGGGGGGTTTCCTCTCGTATTTGTAGAATTGGACCAACAATGTGTCTAAGTCCATGTTTAAGGCTTATGGGACCTTTCTTAGTTTTCCTTTCTTGAATCATTGAATATCTCCGTCAAAGATGGTTTGTCCCCCGAGGACGGTTCTACACACTTTGCCCCGAACCTTCCGTCCTTCAAAGGGAGTAAGGGTAGCCTTACCATGTAAGGCGTCACTGCGGATGGCGAATTTGGTTTTATAGTCGAAGAGGACGAAATCTGCATCAGCACCTACTTCTAATTGCCCCTTTTCAATCCATTGGGCGTTCCGAATTCCAAACCATAATGCCGGATTCAATGCCATCATGCGAATAAGATGGGGCAAGGTCATCTCCGCATCATTTACTAGCCGGGTGTACATGAGGGGAAGCATGGTTTCAATACCAATAATCCCTGCGGGGGCCGAGACAAAATCAGCATCAGAACCCGTTTTCTCTTCAGCAGTGTGGGGTGCATGATCTGATGCAATAATCTTGATTTGATCTGCGAGACAGGCATTCAACAATGCTTCTGTATCACTCGATGAACGCAAGGGTGGATAAGATTTAGCTAATGGACCGATCTTTGCTAAATCCTTCACCGTAAGCAGGAGATGGTGCGGTGTGACTTCGGTGGTCACAGGGATTCCTTTATGTTTGGCAGCGAGAATGGCACGAAATCCTGCAGCAGTCGATAAATGGCAGATATGAAAACCGCACATTGGTGGATCCATGAGGAGTTTTTCTATTGCTTTCACTTCTGCTTCAGGAGGCCGACTGGCAAGAAAGGCAAAGGATGACCCATCGGTGGGTGTGGTCAATAGCTTGGGATCTTCAGCATGTACCGTGAGGAGATGACCCAGAGGGGCTAGAATGGTGATAGCTTCAGCTTCTTGGTGAGGCATATAGATCTTGAAGGAAACGATTCCTCCTTCGATCAGTTTTTGGGCCATTTCAAGAACTCGGGAATCATCAACATCAGAGAGGTTCACAGCACTCTCATCAGGCTGATATGGGCCTCCATGGAAGGCAAAGTCCACCAAACTGTTCTCTGTGGCCCGATCTATTTTGTCTTGAAGCCGTTCTGGGGTTGTAGTTGGTGGCACCGTATTTGGCATATCAACAAACGTGGTTACTCCGCCTGCTGCAGCTGATAATGAACCCGTTGCGAAGGTTTCTTTTTCTGGGTATCCGGGGTCACGAAAATGAACGTGGACATCGACTAGCCCCGGGAGAACCAACAATCCTGAGGCATCGATGGTTTCATTGGCTTGCTTTGATTTGGATAATCCTGGTTTGAGAATAGCAGTGATTACACCATCGTCAATCAACATGTCTGCTTCTTCAACACGGTCTGGAAGCACTAGGCGTCCATTGGCAACTTTGACATCGTGAGACGCCATGGCTAGGGATTCACTCCTACATCCTTCATACAACCAGTTAACTCGGAAATATGCTGAATTTCATGGCGAGTGAGATAGTCAGCCATTTCTTTGCGGGTCTTTGAAAAGATTGTAGATTCCCGGATTAGTACACCGGTCCCAATTTCTACTGCTGTTGCTCCTGCCAGCAAATACTCGATTACATCATCACCTGTAAGAATACCTCCAACTCCGATTATTGGGATCTTCAAGCCAGCTTTATAGAGTTCTGACACGGCTCGAACTGCGATGGGTTTTATAGCAGGTCCGGATAACCCTCCAATTCCTGCACCCAATAATGGCGTTTGGGTTTCTGTGTCAATGGCAAGGGCAGGTAACGTGTTGAGAGCCACAATTGCTGCGACTCCAGCCGATTCAGCCGCTTGAGCAACTTGGACCAAACGTGGATAATCCGTTGATCCAGGAAGCTTGATCCAAATAGGCACCCCTTTAGTTTTTCCCACAACCTGTGTTACGACATCTGCCACACTATCGGGATCCATGCCCAGAAGGTAGAGGGAATCTACATGGGGACATGAAACATTCAATTCAACAGCAAGTACCCCTGACCTAACCAGTTTGGATGCCACAGTTGCAAACTCTTTCGGAGTGCTTCCTAAGGCACTCCCGATGACCGGAACACCCTGCTTTACAGCGGCTTTGATTTCAGGGAGATACTCTCCGATTCCCGGATTAGGAATGCCCATGGCGTTCATCAGGCTATCTCCATGTAACCCAACAATACGTGGACCGGGATGCCCTACACGCGGTTTTAGTCCCACTGTTTTGGTTACGACTGCTCCTGCACCATCTTTCCATGCACTGATGAGCCCACCAGAGGCGACACCTAAAACCCCGGAAGCTAAAATCGTGGGGTTCTCAAGTTCAACGGAACCAATTTTTACCTGTAATCGAGGATCCGTTTCTACTTCTGAGTTGGATGTCACAACTTTCGATTCTCCAGTCCTGTTTCGATTTCTTTACTGTGTTGTAGATTCTTTGCTTATCTACATTGTCATGGCTAATACTGGAATTGTAGACCAAGAAAATGAAGGGCTTTCCGCTGAACCTTTTCTTCAGGAACTTCGGTTCGTAATTCCATTGTATTGATTGTATCATATCCACGTCGGACGAAAAAGCGAACCGCATCAATGTTCCGAGGGATGACAGATAAGTAGAGGTTCGTTTCGCCAGCTGCTTTGATGTAGTCTTCTGCAGCTCGAAGCAATGCGGTGCCTACGCCCCGGATTCGCCAATTCTCTGTGACACCCAGTTCTCTGAGGAAATAGGCTCCCTCATGCAGCTCAATCCGGCAGAATCCCACGATATCCTTCCCTTCTCCTGCATCAGCTACAAGAATGTGAGAGTGCTCTTGAAGCATGTCTTGAGGGATAATCGTTGCAGCTTCATCTGGGGGTAAAGGACCACGACCATTGAGTCGTCGATGGAAAGTGAAAAACTCTGCTACTAGATTCGTTAAACCCACAAAATCTTTGACGCCATATTCTCGAATTGTGACCACATTCTCTGCACTCATGTAAATTCCTCAGGCAACAACACAAATGGAGTTGAAAACAGATAAGCGTTGTGAGAAAAAAGAGAGTGATGGGGCAGCACGCACCCAACAGCGTACTACCCCAGGGGGGACGGACATGACGACTATTCAAATTCGTCAATGCTAACTTCGTAACCGTTGTGCAAGGGTTGGATGTAGACGTTCACTTGTACAAGTTCCACAATCATAGCAATGAAGGCTATGAAGATGAGTATGGGTCCAAGCCACCAGATCCAGGGCATCACGATGACTTTCCAGTACATGAGTCCCCAGAACACTCCATTCCAGATGGGAATTGGCCAGGAGAGTGGGCCGTAGAAGAATAGGACCATTGTCCAAATCCCTACGAGGCCATAGAGTGTGTCAATGGATGCAAGGAGTCGAGCTCCGCCCAAAGAGCTGTCTCCGACGATGACTCGTATCGTTGTTAGTATAGCATGTGTTAGACCGAAGAAGGCTAACCAGTAGAGCACTGAAATTTCAAAGGTTGGATAGGTTGGAGTTAAGATTGGTAAAACGGTGGCGGCAACTATTGCAGCAATGATACCAATGATGTGGCCAAGGAGTTTACCCAAGAGGGGGCCTCGACCGGTGAGTTGGTTGTATTTCTTCACGCGCTTTTGTACCCGCTTTCGAGTGCGGGGGATGCGTTGTTCTTCTTTCGTTTTATGATCCCGCATGATGTTTCGGATAATTTCAGTTACCGGGGGACCAGTGGGATGGGATAACGCAAGCATGATCAAATAGGATATGACTATTCCTACAAACACCCAAACTTGAGCCACAACTCCAATTAGGATATAGGGAAGTAAGAAGATGATTGGAATCGTACTCATGTTGAGTAGAACTACTGTTACAAGATAAGCAGTAATTGCCAGGTCCGCGATGACGATCGCGATGATAGCCCACCAGAAATACTGACGGTATTGGGGAGTAAGAGCGTCAAGGAAGTTCTGGACGGTTTCGATGTCGCTTTCTTCTTTTTCTCGTCGGAATTCCCGTGCTACAATATCTGGGCTACCCATCGAAACGACGGCATCCCAAGCAGCAGCTGTAGTAAGGCGTCCACTGGGTTGACTAGCTTGTTCTAAGAGGTGGGATCGGAGTTCTGGAATCACTTCGTTGGCGACTTCTGAGGGAAGTCGGGCCTTCACTTGATCTAAGTAGTCTGCGATGATTTTTCGAGCTGAAGCCTCATCACCAGGTGAGGTTGTTTGTGGAGGTTTCCCATCGCCCGAATATTCGTCTTTTGGATTGTTTGACATTTTAATCACTTTGTGAGATTTCCGCTCCGCAGTTTGCACAATAGATTGCTCCAGGATACACTTGGTTGCCGCAGGAAATGCAAAACTGCACTTGTTCTTGGTAGTCACCGTTCGCTTCACGCCCCACCGCGATACTGCGGAAGAGCGGGTCTAATGAGATAACAAGATCGTTCCAAAAGTCTAACATGGCTAGCAGCTGTTGGTCACCACTTGTTGTTAGCTGGTAGTATTTTCGTGGTCGTTCACCGGAGACGTCCCAGGTGCTGCGGACCATTTTCTGTTCTTCGAGACGGCGGAGCAACGGGTAGAGGGTGCCATCTTGAACGATGAGCCGGTCAGTAGTGCGCT
>JAEOTD010000125.1 GCA_016839995.1 Candidatus Hermodarchaeota archaeon | reverse complement strand
TTCATTGATGATAGAGACAAACTTTTATAACTCCACACTGTGAACGTGCTTCTACCAGAGGTTGAACTTGAATGATGGAAAGAAGTCTAGCCTATGACCGTGCGATTACCATTTTTAGTCCAGAAGGCCGATTGTACCAGGTTGAGTATGCGCTAGAAGCCGTACGCCGTGGCAAAACCGCGATTGGAGTGAAAGCTGCCAATGGTGCGGTGATTGGCGTTCACAAAGAAGCCACATCCCCTTTGATGGATTTAGAGCAAATCCAAAAGATCTACGTAGTAGACAAGCACATTGGATGTGCCATTGCTGGGCTTCATGCTGATGCTCGAGTTCTTGTGGATTTTTCCCGTGTTCAGAGTCAGATTAACCAGATTACATATGGTGAACCCATCGATGTTGAGGTTCTCACCAAAAAGGTTTGTGACCTTAAACAGAATTATACACAAGTGGGTGGGATTCGCCCCTTTGGTGTTTCACTCTTGATTGCGGGTGTTGACTCACAAGGTCCACAGATTTTCACTACCGACCCCTCTGGTTCTTATTGGAGCTGGCGAGCGACAGCAATCGGATACAACTCCGAAGCTGCTCGAGAATACCTTGCCAAGAACTACAAACCCTCAATAAAGTTAATGCCACAGGCTGTAAAACTCTGCATCGATACTTTGCGGCAAGTAGTAGAAGAGAAACTAGACGAAGAAGCTATGGAGCTCTCAATTGTCGATACCGAGAAACGCGTCTTTACTCCATTGACGAACGAGGAAATTAGTGAACTCCTCACTTAAACACGAAGCATCAATCTCTTGAATTAGAAGTTTCGAATCCGTTGTTGGATGAGTGGAGATTAGTCATCTAATTCCCAATCATAGTCGTCGTCAGGCTTCTTGTCCTTCTTCTTTTTACCCTTCATCTCTTGAATCTGATCTTCTAACGGTCGATCAATCCGAAGAACGTGATCCGCAGCATTTTGCACGGCAACACTAAACCCGGGTTCAAATCCGATGGCTAGGGTTTCCAGACCGTGCTCACGGGCACGACGAAGAATCGGAGCGGTTCTGGCATGGCGACTAAAAATCACCAAGAGTTTGGTGGCATCACCTAAAACTAGGTCCATTGCTTCGATAGTCATGTGTAGATGGACATCGGAGGTGGTAACAATGGGAGTAAACCCACTATTCGATATGGCTTCGAGTAATTTGGTGCTTGCACGGTCGTTCAGGTAAACCTTGGCAACTCCAATTTTACCTAATGCCTCAATTTGATTCTTTAAATCATCCAAACGAACATCAAATTCACGACGAAGCACATTAGGACCATCAATAAGAAACGCAACTCTCCCAGACCGACGCAGCCTAGATACTAGGCGAACTAGGCTTCTGATGCGTCCAGGACGGGATGACATAGATGTTCAAACTCAAGTGAGTTGATATTGCTTATAAAGGGAAACAATTGTTCTTTCCTCAATCCCTTGCGCTATGCCTTAATTCTTTTGTTTCCGATACGGAAAGTTTAACTGCGTGTCTTTGATGTAAAGCTGAACGGGGAACCTCATCATGAAGCAGGTCATTGCACAAGAAAAAGCATGGGAAATGATTCGAGGCGCAAAAAGCGCAGGTGGACAAATTGTTTCTGCTTCAATTCACGTCCGAATCACAGAGAGCACCAATGCTTCAGACTTCCAAAATACGGTTAGCGCGATACTCGATGATGGCTTTACACAACCACGTGGACGTGCAGTGATCGTTTGGGGAGAACAGGCTGCAGAAATTAGTGATGTGGCAAATCTATGGTTACATTATGGAACCGTGGAATCTTCTGATATTCTTTCAACCTGCCGAAATCTAGCTGGAAAAGCAGGATTTGGGGAGACTGGACGGCTCCGACTGACCTGTGTCCTTGAGTTTTCCGAACGGAATCGAATGGTAACCCTTCATGACTTGGCTTATCCTGCACGTGGCGGTGAAGCTGTTGCTGATACTGTTGCGTTGCGTCCATACAAAGCAATCAGCGAGAAAGGTGAATACACATTCCGCACGGTTCCCGAATTGAAAGAATTCCTCAGCAAGGTAAAGGATGCTGAAACTCACAAGTTTGATGACAAAACGGGTAAATGGGTTCGCTGGGTCGAAGTCGAACAGACTGAGGACAAACTCCTGGTAAGCATCCCTAGTCAAAAGGGGTCACGGAAACTCCAAATCGACCTCCAAACTGGGAAAGTTGAGGAAGAAAAATAGTTGTTCCATGCCTCTCTTTTTTCTAAGGAGCAGGCTTTTTAGTACCAAAGTACAATTGTCTACTCCCAAAGCAGAACCATTGAATTTGAGGTTGCTAATTATGTCAGAAGAAGAGCGAAAAGAACACGAAGAAGAAAAACGGAAAGAAGAAAAACGCAATGTCTCCAAGCAACTTGCCACGTCCTTCCCCAAGTTTCTCATCAACGGACTCATTGTCATCGGCCTTGGTCTGTTCTATATTTTCCTTGTCCCACTCTTCTTCATCCTCGACCTCTATCCAATACTCGTTTTGCCAACCATATGGGATCCTTCAGGAATGATTGTCCTCACGGGATATTCCCTCATTCGAATCGGACTTCTGTTAGTCATCCTGCTATTTGGAATCGAAGCCCTTCTACAATTTGCCCGTTCAGCTGATGCTGTCTCTGACTTTATTATTAGTCGTCTACCCGGTATGCGATCCACGGATCGCCACCACCCCCGACGCATTCCTTTGAATTTAATTTACATTTTTATGGTATTGGCAATTTATGTTATTGTGTCTCCAATCTTTCTCCCTGGGATGTTCCCAATCGATGTTCTCCAACCGTATTTCCAACTACTTGCCGTAGCGTTAGTCCTGTTCTTTGTCCTCGTATTCATTTATGACCTTGCGAAATCCATCCAAAAATCCGCGAAACGCGGGATTGACAAATTCGGTAAAAGATTAGGACGGCGGTACGAAGATGGCGAAGAGGATTCAGAAAGAACCGATACAGATGATCGGTACTAACTCGTCGGTTGTGTAGTCGCATCAACTTTCGTGGATGCTCGCTTTCGACTGGGTTTCTTAGGTGCCACCTTGGCAATTTCAGCAAGAATCATTGCAGTTCTTCGGAGTCCACCTAACCGCATTGTCCTGTCAGCTGGCGGGTCGAGACCCACGAGGATTTGACTCTCTGAATTGATATTATTAAACCGGACAAAGGACCAAAATTCACCCAGAGCTTTAAGCTGGGGTTGAACATGTTCGGTGTAATCTTCATCCTTGAATTTGGGAAATACAATGCGTAGATACCAAGTATCTTGCATATCCTTGAGGATTTCACCTGATAATCCGTGCATCTCCATAAGAAATGTAAGGAGGGGCTCTAAAGCCTCATGGTGAACTATATCACCATCTGGATCTAGACTAACTAATTGTCGATTCAAATCAATAATGAAGATGCCCTGACCCACCCCCAAGTACCATCGCTTTTCAATGGCATAGCTATAAACGGTCTGTTTGGTGGCGTTCTCCAAGTATTTCTTGAAGGCTTTGAAATTCGCCTCAGAGTCATCCTTCTTTAATTGGGCAGATCGTCGAAAGTAGGCAAGAGGATATCGCGGCTCGTGTGGATGGTCACGCTTGGCTCCAGATTTCAAATAGGCTTCCAGTGCGCGTATACTTACTTGAAAACAGAAGGTGGGCAAATCGCTAGTCCGTGCTCCCAATGCGATTAGTATATTCAAGAAAATTCGGTCGGGACACAAGGGTCTGATGGTGCAGCGCATTCGATCCCGTTGGCATTGCTTACATGTAGTTGCCATCTTGGTTAGCACTTGGGTTAGCATAAAACGGCCCATGGTTGGGTTTCCAAGCTCTTCCAATTGCTCAAATCGATCCTGGTATTTCATGTACACGGTCCGTCACCCAGCGCTACCCAGTAAAAATACGGCTCTTCACCCTTGTTTTACGGATAAATTGAACTAGACAGGCTCTACAAACGCTTAGAAGCTTCTAAACCTTTCGGTGTCCAAACACGCCATTCGTGAACCAACGAATGCAATACCAATAATTTCCTCAAGATGAGCAAAGCATAAAAGACTTGACGCTCCCCATCGAAGCGAATTTCACTCAAACATTTACACTGGGTGTACATTCTCATGACGGAACGAATCATTGACCTTCGATTTCATGGTCGTGGCGGCCAAGGAGCATGGACGGCCTCAATCCTCCTCGCCCGCGCAGCCATCATGGAAGGTAAACATGCACAATCCTTTCCCTTTTTCGGACCCGAACGAAGTGGGGCCCCTGTCGAAGCCTTTGCCCGAATAAGTGGTGAAGAAATCGAATTACACAGCAAAGTGTATGAACCTGACTATGTTGTGGTCATTGACCCTACCCTTCTTGCACAAGTGCCTGAAACAATTATCGCTGGTACAAATACGAAGACAAAGCTCATTGTAAACACCCGAGAGGATGGCGCAACTGTCGCTAAAAAACTCGGATTCAAGGGCAAAGTCTGGACACTTGCTGCTACAGATCTTGCTCGAGAGGTTATCGGACGACCAATTGCTAACACTGCTATGCTCGGTGCCCTGATTTGCGTCACGAATCTCGTGAAACTCGATAGTTTATTCACTGAGGTCATTAACCAATTTGGCGAACGGATAGGGGAACGAAATGTTACCGTCATCCAACGTGCCCATGATGAGGTGAAACAACATGCCTAAGAAACTGCCAGGGTCGAAAGAAATTCCTCCCGCCGGGGTCACTTGGAAACCTGCCACTGACTACAAAACGGGTGATTGGCGGAGCAAACGCCCCGTTCGTGATGAACAAAAATGCACCCGCTGTCTAATCTGCTGGATTTTCTGTCCCGACGCCGCGATAACCTGGGACGGAAAAGACGTTCACTTTGACATGAATTACTGTAAGGGCTGTGGTATTTGTGCTGAAGAATGCCCAGTCAAATGCATTGAAATGGAGGATGAGTAAGACACATGCCCGTCAAACAAACGCT
>JAEOTD010000124.1 GCA_016839995.1 Candidatus Hermodarchaeota archaeon | reverse complement strand
GAGAAGGCGCGTCTTAGCATTGAACGTGATACAGTTCTTGAAGTGTTACGTACATTACCCGTTCAACAGAAGCTAGTTTTGTACGCAATATATCTCCTAGAACGGCATAAACATCCTCATCCTGTAACAGGGGAAGTTCAAGATGTCTATGGAGATTTATGCAATCAACTTGGTATGGATCCTCTTACACAACGGCGCGTTAGCGATTTGATTAATGATCTCGATGCAATAGGTCTTGTTAATGCAAAAGTAATCAGTAAGGGAAGGTACGGTCGAACTAAGAATATTCGACTTAGTGTTCCAAAGAAGATGGTGGCTGATATTCTAGAACGTGACAGTCGAATAAAGACCCTTTCAAGCTATGTGCCTAAAACTTTGAATAAATGATTTCCATGGGGCCGTGTCAATGTATTCAGTACCAAGTAATCCTTTACAACTGGTTGATTATGCATTTCAGGCTCTAGGAAAGAATCGTGTTTCTACACAGCAACTGATTTTTTTCATTTCCTTTGATTTGCGTCAGTTTCCTCCCTCTCGAGTTATGAAAATTCTTCAAGATTTGCAGGGAAAGGGAAGGTTAGAAATTGATGGCGATGAAGTTGTGAGACCACAAGGAGTATTGCTCGAACAAGAACCTGCGGTTCCTACATCCTCCGCAGATTTAGGAGAACAACTTCAATTGTTCGTAAGTTCTTCAAGACTTTCACGTGCTGTTGGTATGGCGGATAATGCAATCGAGTTCCAGCGCCTTTCTAAAACTCCATTAAAAATTCAAGCGGTAGTTCATGGATCTCGAAAATATTCCCTTGAATTGGACGAAGAGCTAATGCAAATATCTCATGATTGTCCGGATTGGCAAAGAGTACGTGTTATTCATAGGTTTTGCAAACACGTGACAAAGCTTTTTCTGCTGCTTGAAAAGGATGAGGCTCTTCGGGTTCTTCGGTCATTACAGAAGGACTCATGGGAGTTTAAACAAATCTAAGTGAAGTTTAACATCTTTACATTGAGGGTTCTAAGATTCACCAACGGAACTATTCCAGGCGTTGGTTCAACTCCGATTAACTTCTGATATTCAGTTTGACTTTGAAAAGTTCCTGAGTTAATTAGTAGGGTCTTTCTATAGCTGCCTACACTAGTCACGTGAATATGACCACAATGAAGAATATCGGGAACTTCGTCAATAACGAGCCAATCCCGCGGTTCAGCAACCAGGGTAGTACTTTTGCCATAAATTGGAGCTAAATGACGACCTCTAAGCATTTCCCGCATTGCGGCATAACCCGCTTCAACTTCAGGCTTTGATAGTGCTCCCATAATATCGATTAAGCTGTCACCATGGTAAATCAAGAAATTTACGCCGTGCAGGCTAACCTGTGATGGGCATCCCAATGATGTTACTGATAATCCGGCATCGCGTAATGGGGCAAAGAACTGAGCATCGATTGCTGGGCGAGGGATAGCCACTCGAACACCATCATGGTTACCGGGTGCAATGAGAATGTCAATATGGCTTGGGATTTCTTCAAGAAGCTGATTCAGTCCATTAAATTGGCTATCTAAATCGAAAAGGGTAATTTCAGCTAGTTGATTTGGGTACACACCTATTCCATCAACTAGGTCCCCGTTGATGATAATATACTTCACCGAACCAGCCAAATCAACATGTTCATCATCACCTTCCTTTCCTTGAAGCCAATCAATGACACGTTGAAACACCTTGTCTAAGAAATTCTTGCTTCCAAAATGAATGTCTGAGAGTAATAGAACACTAACATCCTCTTTGGCCCTGTTATTTCGACGGTTTGTAGGAACATCTGGTAAATACAAATCCTTTGCAAAAAGCAATTCCGGGTTAGCGAGGTTTCCCTCAATAACGAGAACTTGATCAAGCAGCACCATATTTGCTTTACTCAATAATTTCGGTTCACGTTTTTGAACAATTACTGTAATTCGCCCTGTCGGGTCTTCTACTTCTAGAGCAATATTACCGCTCTTAGTAAGTGTCTTGTTAGAAACTATTCCCACAATTTTGACGGTCTTGTCTTTACCTTTAGAATCATTGGATTCAGTAAGGCTTTTGATATCGAGAATTCCTCTACCATCCACACGTTGTGCAATAATATCGCGTAATCGGTAATATCGATCTTGGAAATTTTGGGAAAAATCATCAATGGTTCCTTTGCTTTGGAGTTCTGGTGTCGGGTCTTTGATGATTTGAATATCCGTCTTCACATCTTCTGCAATTTTCTTTGAGCTGGTAGATTTCGGTATTTGTAGTTCTTGGCTAATTTGGTTACCTTCTTCAATTGGTTCAGTTTTTTCTTTGGGTGGTGGATGAAAATGGATGGGCTCTAAAACGGGGGTTTCAGTAGGGTGAACGGAACTTAAGGCTAAGAAACGGTCAACCATTTGGTGGGGATTTTTTTCTGATTGCAGCATACTCAAAGTTTCAGGGCTAATCTGAAAACCCGCCTTGAGTAATTTTGCTATCGCCTTCTGGACATTGGGGTTGGTTGCAGGCACACTTTTTCGCCTTGGTGATTAGGATTCAATCCATTATGTGAGTGTTTGTTGGGATGATATCATAAGTAACTTTGAGGATATATAGGTAAAGACACCCCATCGGTGGTTCATATGGAAGCTCGAAAATTACAGCAAGTTGGCGCGTCATACCTCTTATCTGTTCCAAAAAAATGGGTTGATACTAATGGGCTAAAGAAAGGGTCGATGATTTTAGTCCATGAACGCGCAGATGGAATGCTAATAATAGATCCAGGACTTGCGGAGAAACCTCTTCGACAACGAAGTCTCATTTCTGATCCCACAAATGTCGCAAGAGATATTCTTGCAGGATATTTAGCTGGAAATGATGCCATCGAAATCAATCTGGGGAAGGATATGACTCCTGCGTTGAAACGTGAAGTAAAAAGGATGTCGGAATTTCTCGTAGGCGTTGAGATTATGGAAGAAGATGCATTGAAGATGACGCTTCAGTGTTTGATTCCTAAGAATATTGATGCAATTACTTATCTCCGAAGAACCTACGGGATTGCTGCAAAAATGCACGAAGACGCAATACGTGCTTTTGTGCGAAATGATCAAGAATTAGCCCAAGACGTAATCGACAGAGATCGTGAAGTTGACCGTCTCTATTTTCTTGTGGTGCGCCAACTCAGAAAGGCTATTGCGTCACCAATTGGGGATCTTTTTCTGTCACCGTTAAATCTGCTTGATTATCGACTTGTGGCTAAAGAAGTAGAAGCCATCGCTGACGGTAGTGCCGGCATTGCCGAACAAGTCCTTTCACAGGGGTATGTTACTCCACCAAGGCAGTTTTCACAGGTTATGGGTCAGTTAAGTGAACAAGTGGTCCTTGCTCACCGTGAAGCAATAACAGCTGTCCTACAGCAAGATAATACTCGTGCGAGGCACGTGATAGCCTCACAGGACAGAATTAATTCTCTAGTAATCGAGATTACTGAGGTTCTCGCGAAACAGGATACATCAGTATTGCCTGTTTATGATCGTGTTGTTCATAATCTGGAACGTATCTTCGAATCTAGTATCGATATTGCAGACCTTGTAATATAACAACGAAATTGGCGCGGAGTAAGGGATTTGAACCCTTGCGACCAGAAGGTCACTGGATGACTCGGTTCAACTCGAGTCCAGCGCGTTACCGCTCCGCCAACTCCGCAGAATACTAGACTATGATATCGGTGCCCAATAAACATTTTTTTCTATTCTTCGAATTTTCACCAACACCCAAAGACTTTACTTCATGGGGCAGATTTTTTCTTCACACTTAGGTGAAAATCATTGACCTTAACAAAGGACGTCATGACTATCCAGCGAAAATACAAAATCATTGGGAGAAAAGATGTCATTACCCAATGCCTTGCTGCTGATACGGCAAACAAACATCTGCTCATTGAAGGACCAGTAGGAGTAGGAAAAACTACTATCGCTTCAGCAATTGCAGACTTTCTTGGACGAACAATTCTCCGTGTAGATGGTGATGAACGGTATACCTCGGCTAAGTTAGTGGGTTGGTTTGATCCTCCCGTTGTTCTGAAAGACGGATACACACGAGATACATTTATTCCAGGTCCACTTACAGAGACGATGGAAAATGGTGGAGTACTATTCATCAATGAACTCAATCGTATGCCTGAAGCCACACAAAACACGCTACTGCCAGTTATGGATGAAGGACGGCTCCATGTACCCAAACTTGGTACAATCAGTGCACAAAATGGGTTCCGTATCATCGCTACACAGAACCCAGAAGCTAGTGTGGGCGTCACTCCACTCGGTGAAGCATTACGGGATCGTTACGTTTGGTTATATTTAGACTATCATACAGAAGCCGAGGAACAAGAAATTGTAGCAACCAATACCGGCATCAACGATGAGGAAATTGTTAACTTAGCCGTAGCGATAACACGCGCAACTCGAGACTATACAGATATTCGTCGTGGATCCAGTGTCCGAGGTGCTCTTGATACCGCAGCGCTCTACACCCAACTTCCTGGTGAAGGGTACTCCATCTGGGAACAGGCTGCAATTATGTCCTTAGTTTCGAAAATCGAACTTCATGACAACTCCCAAAAATCACCAGTCGAAGTAATTCGAACGCTGGTGAAGGCAGTATTGGCAAATTTTTAATCACCGAGGAGGAATCCCCCTCCGATGACGTGCCCATTGTGCTCTCCGGCACAATCTCAGATGAGAAACTCTTCGAGTCTGAAATCCGTGCACAAGGGCGTGATTTTCAATATTACCTACGATTAGGTCGTAGTTTCGATTACCCAACAGCCAAAGAAATGGCTGAAATTGCCATAGAACTCGGAAACGTTTCAGCTCTTCAGGCTCTTGCCCAACTGCAACCTATAGCCACAAGTGAAGCCATTTCCACACAAGACGGCGTACACCTCATCGCCAAATCCGCTCGAGAAGGCAACGTTGTTGCTCCACTCCTATTCTTCCAGCTTCGAAATCAAATCCGTGGACAATATAAACAAACCTTCCGTCAACTTGCACGTGCCACCATTATCCATTCAGCACTCCGAATAAGTGGACGTGGGCTCAGACCCGAAAAAATTAGACAGGTTCCATTCCACCCGGGGCTAGACGAATTTGATCTCGACACTACTCTAGAAGAAACACTCCTAAAACCGGAGTTTATCAACTACTCTGACATCATTGGCATCGAACGCATCGCCCGGAAAAAAGTAGGCACCATAATTCTCGACACCTCCGGTTCCATGGCTGGACCCAAGCTCCTTACAGCAGCTACTGCAGCAGCTGTTGCTGCTTACCATCTCCGCCATGACAAATATGCACTTGTTGCCTTCAACACAGTAGCTAATATCATCAAGGCCATGGACCAGTACACGACTATCGACCAAATCGTCGATACCATCTTAGATACAGAACCCGCTGGGTACACCAATATCAGTGACGCACTCAAACAAGCATTTACACAATATCAACGCGCTCATCGGAATGAATCCTGGGCCATCCTGATCACCGATGGAATTGCTAATCGAGGTGGGCCACCTGAAACTCATGCTAGGAAATTCCATAAGCTCCACGTCCTTCAAACACCAGGCACTCATCCACAAGGAGAAGAAACCTGCCAACAAATCGCAAGACTTGGCAGAGGACGTCACGTCAAAGTCAATTCTTATACTGATGTGCCTCGTGCCTTAATTCGCCTCCTAAAACAAACATAAAATGAACTTTCAAAAAAAACTGTTAAAGTGGACCAGGTTCATCTCCGGGTTTTGGATACATATTCTTCACCAACATTGTACCCTGAAAATAATATTTAATCTCCACAAACATTTCGCACTATAGTATCGAAACAAAATCGCACATTAATAACACTCCCCCAAAGGCACAAAGCTTAAATCGACTACCCTAGCTCATCTCTATCACCCTCTCACTAGCGGGGTGGGGTAGCCAGGATATCCCGCGGGGCTCATAACCCCGAGATCAATAGTTCAAATCTATTCCCCGCTACCACTTCTTTTCCATTCAACAAAATCGTGTGATAGTATCAGGCGCCCAGGGGCTGTGCCCGACTACCAGACTATACCCCCGGCACACTTCCGGACCCTCAATCGGTAGTCGGATCCCAGCAATGGGAGGCGCACAACTCGTAGTGGAGGAGGCATCTAACCAGTCCACTAATCGTGCACCAATCAGCCACCCGGAGCACGACCAAGCAGCCGCGTCAGTGGTTCCAATGCGGAATCATAAAAAAACTCCACGCACATCCTTCAGCTCCTGCTCCCAATACTATTAAGAAACTAATCCTCCATGTAAAGAAAGCTCACGGGAGAACCACAACAGGAACCCTCCTTCAATGACCCCCACCAACCCCCCAAAACAAACCATATCTCTAACACAATTCCAAGCGGAAGCTAACACTGCATTCTCCAATATCACAAAAACCGTTACAAGCATAGTTGATTCTCCCCCCATCGATTACTATACAACAATCAACTTCATTCCTTTTCCACTGAAACTCACCGGACCCCGATATGGTGTAATAGAACAAAAAGATGAAAAGAACCAGTTCAGCCTTGAACTTTCCCAAGATCTACTCACTCAATACTCGAAGTACCTTGATTCAATTCTGTGGCGTGAAGCTTATCTCACCCACCTTCCTTACTTCATTCGACAAGTTCCAGAAGCTGCTGATCTAGGGCTTTATTGTTATTATCGATATGCTCTAAGAACTAAAAAACAGCGAAATCAGTTCTTACAAATCTGGCAAACAATTTCACCATCAATAGATTATACCTTTTATCGTTATTACCCCACTGCGGGGTTTGAATACTTCGATAATTTGGTTGATGGTAAATTCCTCAAAATGGTAAAAGATTGGTTTAAACCGTTCATCAAATTGTCTACACCTATGAATACAGGTACATATTCTGAGAACCTCGAGCGCTGGATGTTTAACTATCATAGAGTATTACGTCCAATCGAGCTTAAAATCCTACGAGGATTGAATCACTGCTTAACCTGTTCACAAATAGAATTAGCAAAAAAACTCAAACTTCGCCAACCAACCATAAGCCAAGTTATTAGAAGACTAGCAGAAAAACATCTTCTGCGCCTGATAATCTTTGATAATTATCCAATTCTTGGTCTCCAACCAATTACTGTACAATTCACAACCTCGAAAATGTCCATTATTAATTCTCTTATGAAATTAATTTCAAGAATTCGATTTGCACTAGCAATTCAAGAATTTGATAACCAACTCCTAGCATCATTTTTAATCCCAACAGAACGAATGACACGTTTCCGCCAATGGCTAAAACAAATCGCTTCTAGCTATAATCTCATGCAACCTATACTAAGATTGATTTCTGAAAGGGTTCATGCTAGAAATTTTGATCAATACAATCCAAACAATGGTGGCTGGTTAATCGAAATCGAATCAATGTTTGATAATTTCTCGAGATTAATTTCAGAAGAATGGACTCAACATCTACCTCCCATCAACTCATTCAAAATGAGTTCTAGTCATCGGAAAAAGGATATCAAGATTAGACAACAAGACCTCATTTACATGCAAAGAGCTTCCGATGCTTTTCTTGCAACTTATCACATGAAGTTCTTTGAATCGCATGAATTGAGACAGGCAGGGTACAGAGAATCCGAACACATGGCCTACCGACGACGGGTTAGTTATCTTGAAAAACACAAAGTAATTAGTCCGCCAATCGGACTTGGGTTGCTAAATATTGGACTAAACACGGCGCTTTATGTACATCTTGAATCATCAAAAGAAGAAACGCACCGAATCTTCTCAGCCTGTCAGCTATTCCCACATATCGCAGGGAGAATATTTGAAGATGGAACAGGTGTTGCCACCCTTCTCATACCATCAGAGACTGCTGTATTTTTTAAAAAATCATTAGACGATTTATTTAGGAATCTTGATATTCACGCAAAAACTGCAATTAAACCCGCATGGGAAGCATATGGCTGGACTGGACCATACACAATAGACTCTATTAACTACGATTTTGAAAAAAACAGGTGGATATGGACAAAGGACACCCTTCCACTCCCGCGCACTGTTTAATCAAATTTCAAATCTGCACAAAATGTCCATTTTTCAAAAGCGAACTGCTGAATTTTTGCTAACAAAAAATTGACTTTAAATGAGAATTTTTGGTGACAAGATTAGATAATCCCCGGAGGCATCATATACAATGTGGCCCCCTAGGCGTCCTGAACCTCACTAGTCCACAATGTCCCACAAGTTGGCACTCAAAATTACATCATAATCTTTGGGATTTTCATGATGTACATTATAGCCTATGAAATGGAAACCTGAAAGGGTTTCCCCTTTACTTTTTTTAAATATCTACATTTCATGGAAGAATTTAGAAAGAAATCCAGGTGAATGTATCTGGTTCCACAGAAATCAGAAAATTGAATTACCCTCAAACCCTTGTATTATCATCACATCGAAGGATGATAAGATAGTGGCATCGAGGGCTCGTGAATTATTAGAACGGTTTCATCGCAAACAAGACCAGTTAACCACCCTACTTGCTGTCAACCCTCTACCTCGCCACAAAGACCGTATTCTCCGTCTCACATGGGGAGACACTCCTTTAACCTATGATTGTCCACGATTCGGTGCTATTGAAACCTATCTAACTGGTCGTCCTCGTGGCGGTTGGCAGGTAACTTTGACCCACAACTTCAAAGAAGCTGATGCGAATGTTCTGGACTGGGTATTATGGCGAGAAGCTCTCCTCTCCTTCTTACTTCCTCATTTACGGCATATTCCTGAGACTGCTGACTTAGGTCTCTACGCTGGTCTTCAATATGGTGACTGGACAAAATCCGACCGAGAAATCCTCACAGCTCTCTGGAAGCAGGTATCACCACCCCAACATTATCAACATTACATCTATGACGGGCCATTCGGATTCTCCCTTTTCGACCAAGTAGTCACCGGTACGTTCCTTAGACGCGCTATTCCATGGCTAAACACCATCCGCCCCACCACCCACATTCCCCTCACAACCCCCACCTTCACCGCAGCCCTCGAACGCTGGATGCTCGAAACCCACATCCCTCTCACCGAACCTGAACATCACATCCTCACCGCACTTAGCAATCTCACTTCTTCCCTCCACCAAAGTCATCTAGCCGATCAACTCAACATGAGCAACGCTAGCCTCAGCAAACACCTCACCACACTGGCCCAACGTCACCTCCTCCGCCTCAACCATTTCATCAACCTTCCTTTGATAGGTCTAACCCCTTATGAACTTCTGATTAAAACACCCGAACTTAAAACCCGTCAACGCATCATCGAAATCCTCAGCAACACACCTTATACGTGGTTCATTAATCCAATCCGAAAATCCCAGCTCCACTGCCGCATCTTTATCCCCACCAAGAACTCAGCTCAATTCTTAGACTGGCTTATTGACCTTACCCAGCGCCACAATCTACTCCCAATCAACCCCCTTCGTACTGCATCCATTATTCAAATCTGGAACCTGGACTTATACAGGCCTAACCAAGGATGGCCCAACGATCTCGCAATCCAACTTCATCAAATGCAAGCCATCTTCAATGACAAGTATGAGATCCCAATTCCAACGCTCTCCAAATCAACCATGTCATATGATCTCCTAAAGAATAGTGAAAAATACCCGATTGAATTGCGAAAAGAAGACTTCACCTATTTTCTCCGTGCTGCAGACATTCACCAAATCACTGATCGAGTAACACCACAGGCTTCTAAAGAACTTCGACAGGCTGGCATTTCTGAAACTGCTCACATGATTTACCGCCGGCGAATCAAGCAATTAGAAAAAATGAATGTAAGTTATGTTAAAGGAATGTTTCCTTTGCATTTAGGGCTTGATTCGGTAATTCAAATTTATATCAAAGAAGTAAAAGCAGTAACCGAGCAAGTTCAACGATCATTGAGTGTTTTTCCAAATCTAAACGGAATAAATTTTGATAATGGGTATGGAATGATATTTCTTTATATTCCAAATGATAGTGCAGTTGAGGTACTTTCTGGAATTCGTAAACTGATTTCCCAACATGACATTGATACAATTATAGAAACAAAGCCTTCTTGGCAATCGATTAGTGGATTTGAATATCCAGTGCAATCTCAAAATTATGACTTTGAAAAAAGAGAGTGGAAATGGGAGCGAACTACTTTACCATAATATGATTTGATGCAGTTCACTCCTCATTGGAATTTTTTTCAGTGCTTATGATGGAAATGGGTCTCGTGCAGGGTACATTGTGTTAGATGCCTCCATGAGGTTATTAGCTAATGGAAGCGTTCAGAAGATTCTATATAAAGGCGAAAAAACACATGCAAAAACTTCAGCGAAAAACTATCAGATATTGCAATAATTTGCTACATACTATTTTGTCTCTACAATAGAGGAAATGGTGGCTCGGACGGGATTTGAACCCGCGACCACTCGGTTATCAGCCGAGTGCCCCACCAGGCTAGGCCACCGAGCCACGAAAGGTGTGGGATGTTGGGCGTGGAAATGGTTGCTTATATGAGTTTTGCCAGCGAGGTGTTGTTGAGTGAGAGTGGTGGAGTGACCGGGACTTGAACCCGGAACCTCGTGCGTGCGAGGCACGCGATCTACCATTGATCTATCACCCCACGGGT
>JAEOTD010000123.1 GCA_016839995.1 Candidatus Hermodarchaeota archaeon | reverse complement strand
TTGATTTTCCAATTGGGCTTCCAGAAAGGTTTCAACGACCCGTCCCACGATTTCTAAAGATGAGGCTGAGCATTTGTCTGGAGTATCCTCGAGTGTATGCCAATAGGGATATGTAAAGTCAATGATATCAACTGCGGGAATGCCGGCACTGAGAAACGGACGATGGTCATCAATCATGGCAGGTCCGGCTACGTTAAGAAAAACATCATCATAGTTGAGATCTGCGGCAATCTGCCATATGGCATCAACAAGCAAATCGGTGGAAAACCCTTCACGGGGGAGTTGGAGGTCGGCATCTCCCATCATGTCTAGTAGGACAGCAGCTTGGATATTCGCTTTTTGCTCATAATTCAGACTGTTTACAAAGTATGTTGAGCCGACAATCCATTCCCAACCATTGTAGTTCCCTGAATCTTCGGCATCTACAAACAACAGCATTGTTACCGCTCGGGCTTCAGCAGGAAGGACTTCGGCTAATTCCATTAGTGTAGCAACACCACTAGCACCATCATTGGCTCCCAAAATTGGCTTTGAACGATTCAGAGGATCGGGATCACTATCAGCTACAGGTCGCGTATCATAATGGGCTAAGAGTATGTACTCAGGCGAGTTTATGTCCCCTGCCATGATGTTTCGCAAATCGGTATCCTGATAGATCCAAGTTTGTGTCTCAACGGACCAGTTCTGACTTTCAAGAGTTGTTATGATATAGTCGCCACAATTGGTCAAGTTGCTGGATCCAGGAGGTCGTGGACCAAAGGCACATTGCCCCTCAAGATATGTAAACGCCCGAGTGCCGTTAAATCCCAATGGTTCCTGTAAAGGATGGATGTTGGAGGTTACGCTGTATACTTTCACATCTGGAATAAAACATGGAATACCCGCTATGAAAACAAGCATTAAAAGAAAGTAAACTGTGTTAATTCTTCCTAGCCAAGGAAGGTAATTGATTTTCATTAGTTCTACCAATTCTCTTTTGCTAGTACTTTAGGAGGCAGGGGAGAAAACCCGAAACCTGTGAACTACTTCGCCATAAAAGGCGGAGTTTCCTGCTTCGGCACTTCAGCAAGCGCTGACAGCTCCACAGGCTCAACCCGAGGTTCCCTCGGTGACTGAAGGGACTTGAGTCCAATCAGCTTAATATTTTTTGCGGCATTGACATCCCGGTCCAATTCATGTTTACAAGCCTGACAGGTCCATTTTCGATCAGACAAGCTCAATTCCCTATGGATATATCCACAGTTATGACAGCGCTTAGAGGTTGGTTCAAACTGCCCTACTGCAATCAGTGTAACTCCATACCACTCGGCTTTATACTGGACCATAGTTAAGAACCGCGACCAAGCCGCATCTGCGATTGCCCGCGCCAGTCGTCGATTTTTAATCATGCCGCTAATATTTAACGTCTCGACCATGATTGCTTGGTTCTCGCGAATCAATTTGGTCGATAGCTTCTGTTGGAAGTCTTTCCGCTGATTTCTCACTCTTTCATAACAACGGGCAAGGCGTAGTCTTGCTTTTTCCCGGTTCCGACTTCCTTGCCGTTTTTGACTTAGCCGTTGATGCAAACAGCGAAGCCGTTGTATGGAGTTGTGGAGATTACGAGGGTTCCCCACTTTCTCCCCAGTAGATATCGTGATATAAGATGTTAAACCCACATCCAGTCCTACAGATTCATGTTCTGTAACTTGTGATTTCGTTGGTGGAGTTAAGTCATCATCAACAACAATTGAAATGAAGAATTTTCCTGTGAGAGTTGCAATTACTATACATGTTTTCGGTGTGCCGACAAACCGTCGATGAAAGACCACCTTAACAGCTCCAATTTTTGGCAGATAAACTCGTTTAGCAGTAATATCTATTTGAAAAAACTGGGGCACCTCAAAGGATTGTTGGGAGGATTTTCGCCGCTTGAACTGGGGATAACCAGGCTGACTTTTGTATTCTTTGAGGTGTTGAAAAAAGCGTTGGAAAGCCAAATGAACTCTTTTGACAGTCTGTTGAAGGGATTGGGAGTAAGCATCTTTAAGAAACGGATGATTTGCTTTTAGGGCTGGTAGACGAATGTTCAGGTCGTACCAACTGAGGTTCAATTCATCTCTTTCATGTGCTGTCTTCTTAGTTTCAAGGGCCCAGTTGTAGACGAAACGACAAGCATCGATAGTCTTCCTGATCCGTATGCGCTGGATAGAATTTGGATACAGACGGAACCGGAAGGTTCTGAGCATACCTTTATATTGAACACTTTAATATTTCAAGTCCGCGATTCCTCTCCGCGATTAGAAGTAGGGTCTTCTTGTCATTTTAAAAAGAAGTTCTGGACTGGTGCCTCGGTTTCGCTGTAAGGTGGCGTAAATGGAACAAGATGCTAATGAGCTGAAACGTCTTCGAGAACGTAAAATGAAGGCTTTAATTAAGGAGCAAGAGCGACGTGAAGCTGTCAAAGATGAGGTTGCGGAACGAGAAAAGGAACGAGAAAAAATCATTGAAGCACTCTTCCTTCCGGACGCAGTTGCTTACCTTGAAGAATTGAAAAAGACCAAGCCAATCATTGCTCATCGAATCGAAGATTTGGCGATTACGCTATATGTTCGAAGACAACTCATTAACCGGATTCCAAAAACTGGTGTGATTTTAGTTCAGCGTAAACTCGAAGGTGTTGAGGCAAAAATCACAGTCAAACGCCGTGGTGAAGATGAAGTCAGCTTTTACGAAGCCGTCAAGAAAGATATCGCAAAGCAGGATTAGTTATTGAGCAAAACCACTCAACGAAATGCATCACGCTATGGATTAGCGTACCTGGATTAGGCTCCTAGTAAACGGCGGCGGGAGCTTCTCCAGTTGAGGTCTCTTTTAAAATCTGACCTTGCCTATTTTGGAGTGAAACTCTCACCACACTCACTGCATTTGCTCCCCAGACAGTGCGCTTGACATCCCGTTCCAGCATTTTCACCGCGGAATCGTTACTGAGTTCCTGGAAAGCTCCAGGATTTAGATGGAGTAGGAGGTGTAGTATAGTACCTGCTTCTTCGAAAAGGGGATCCGGATGCATATCCGTGTTCAGAGTTTCAGTTGTTGCAGCAACGGGTTGTGGCTTCCATATGAAGTACCGTTTTCGGGCTTCTTTTCGAATTGTAACCAGTCCTGCACAACAGAGAACTTCTATCACATCATACAGTCTTCTTTTCTCTTGGAGTGGTAGACCAAGATGCATCAAAAGCGTGTTAGCAGTATATTCTTGTTCGGGGTGTTCTCGCAAAAACACAATAACGTGTTTCGCAACCTCACCTAATTTCATATCGATATCCTCGCCCAGTCCATAACATTTCGAGGTTCAGCCACTGCTCCACCTTGGAGGAGAGACAGCCAGCACGCGAGCTGCCATTTCAGTTCAATTCTGGCTTCCCTCAAAACATCAAGCGTGTTCTTATCCTTTCCACATTCTTGTTAAAAAGTACTGGTAATACCATAGGAATACTTCAAAAGGGGACCTAACCAAACGTACCAATACCGTTGAGTCTGTGAAAGGAGAGAGCTTAAATCATTAGATTTCACGCTAGTAGAACGTGGGCTAGGCTGGTCAGTATGCCCAAAAAACACCGAGGAATTATTCTCATTGGCCTCCTTCTTTTTCTAGCAATTGCAATTTTACCTCCGCCAGTTTCAGCCTTCAACTATGTTCATTACTGGCGAGTTCATTTTTCGGGTTCCATTGAAGTAACGGGAAACGAATCCATGCCCATTACTCCTTACTGGGATTATATCGGCAACACAACATGGCAGACCTGTGAACAACTCTCATTCCAAATGACTCTTAATAGTACTCCAATCACAATGACATCAATCAGTACAGATGTTGACGGCAATCCCCACCTAAGATTGAATTTATCGTCCATGCTTGAACCCGAAGCAGTACTGAGATGGGATGAAGAGTGGCTATTCACAATAGCTAATCGTCGACCTCCTATTCCACCAATCAGTATCCTCCAGTCTGGGAACCTTGAGGATATTGAAAACCAAATTGGTATCGACGATTACCTTAGATATACCCAAGCCACCTCTCTATGGAAGACATGGAATATCAGCCTTATTGAAATTGCACAAACCATACAAGACGACCTTCCAGAAGAACAACGGTATAATGCCTTGGCTTTAGTATTTGCAACAATCCAATGGATTCAAAACACGATTATCCGTTCAAGCGGAATCACTGAACCCCAATACCCCGAAGAGACTATCGTCAGTCATGTAGGCGACTGTGATGATCAATCCAATTTGCTGATTGCTCTACTTCGAATTTTCAATATTCCAAGTTACTTGGCTACTGGTCATTGGTTCCAAGATGGAGCACGTACAAATGGATTTGTTTGGGGATCGGTAAATGAAAATGCCTATCGTTACGTTGATTACCAAAACTCAGTTGGCCATGGATGGACTATGGTCTACCTTCCGCCTTGGGGTTGGTTACCCTTTGATTTGTTTACCATAGGACCTGGAGCAGACCCAGCTTCAGCTTATACGGATTCGCTTTTTGCATCAAACCTGCCTTTTGTTACTCTCTGGCAGATTGTCTCCAGTGACTATATTGGAGAAAGACGGACACACCATGATAATCTGTTCACCTATGAGGTCCATCACATAGAATTAGATGAATGGACATCTCTTGGTTCGGTTCCAATCATTGATGCTGAATATATTGCGACCAATATGGTAACACTAATTGCCCTCATCATGACACTGGGTTTTCTAATATTTCTTGTTGGACTAGCCATCCGAGGGCAGTCCCAGGAGAAGCCAAATCATGAAGCCCCAACCTCCTCCCAGTAAGCTTTACGCAGACTACATATTTGACGGGAATAAGGCGGCAGTTCAATTTTGGGGACCCATTCCAAAGAACATCAAGGAAGCCATTAGCCTCAGTACATCTTTGATTGACGAGTATCCCAAGTGCCAACCATTGTTTTCTCAAGAACGATTGCATTCACTTTGCCGAATCATCAAGACAATCCATCAACAGTTCGGCATGTTGACTCCACAAGTTAAGAAAAATCTTGAGCTACTCAAAGAGAGAGGTGCAGTAATCGAAGCGGGTCACCAGCCTGCTCTTCTCGGTGGTCCGGGTTTTGTAATCAACAAAATCGCCGCTATTACGACTATCGCTTCGATGCAACAAACAGCTCCTGTTATGTTCGTTGGTGACCATGATCATGAACAAAAGGAACTAACAGTCGCACATCTTCCAAGTCCTGGACCCCGTGGATTGACGTTTTCGTTCCCTGTTCCTCACGAGTTTAGAATGGCACCAATGCACGTCATTCCCGTTCCACCCAAGCAATGGCTGAAGGACGCTGTGGCAAAAATCACGTCAATATATCATGAATTGGTTTCCAGCTCTGCTAAGCAGAATCGAAGCCTGTATGATGCACGGGCAGAAAGAATTCGAAACATTCTAGAGTCAACCTATGACCAGGCCCGCACAATTTCTGAATGGACTACACGTATTTGGATGCGTATTATAAATATGGGTCAGGATAGTGGTGTCCTTTTTCAACGGTTTTCAAACCCGAAAATTCGTGAACTCATGTTACCTGCCTTTGAGCATCTCCTAACCAAACCGAATAGAGAACACCTGATTCGAGCCCTTAATGGAAGCGCAGAGAAACTTGAACAATTAGGATATGAACCTGGAATCGGGAGAAGAACAGACGAGTATGTTCCGTTTCATCTTGAGTGCCCAACGAAAGGATGTAACCGAACACGTCTGGACCCCACACTTAGTCTGAATCCTGCTGAAACACAAATCACAGTTTCGGCTCAATGCCCCAAGTGCAAAACAACCCACAGTCTAGAAGTGAAAGCCACTGCGCCCGATCTGACAGAGTGGACTGCTCATCTTTCACCTCGTGTCGACACACGAGCGTTTCTGGTTCAAAGCTACACCCCTGTAATCGTGCATATTGGAGGCGCAGGTGAAACCAGTTATCACGCCCAAGTATCACCTGCCCTTAAGGCTAACAGTAGCATCAGCCCCATCTTCTTTCGGTATACCCGGTTGTACTACGAAAATCCGTGGACAAACCAAACTGCTCAACGCCTTATCCGAGAAAATCTCGCACCTCTCAACCAAGAAGAGCTACAACGCTTCAGGTCCGCAATCAATACGGGATATGGAGAAGAGAATGCAGGTGTTGTCCAAGCACTCTTTGCCGCCAGCCACGAACACATCATTGACACCTTTGAGGAGTTAGTAAATGCTGAATCCCAGCTAGAAAAAGACCGAACCACCATTATCAATCAGCAACGTGAAACCATTGACCCCTCGCAAAGGAAGACAAGCCAAAACCAAATCGGTATGCTCACTCGTCGCCGTCAAGTTCTTCAAACCTACTTATCCCAGATGTTTGGCCGTTTCTCAGCTGAACGCCTTGGACAGGAAGTGAGTTACATCTGGATTGATGCAGCCATGTCAATGGATCCAGACCATCATTTCAACCGGCTTCGTTCACATTACCTTGGCTATACCCCATCAGCAGCTACATTCTTCTTAGTGGATGAAAGTGTGCGGTCCTAGGTCATGGTAAGACTATTTCTATCAGACTCGTGCTCAGTCCCCACGATAAACCATGGAATTTCTTGATGTAATTAAGGGTCGACGTAGTATCCGAAAGTATCTTCCGAAAGAAGTTGAAAAGGAGAAAATTGATACCATCCTTGAAGCCGCCCAGTGGGCTCCTTCAGCCTCTAATAAACAACCTTGGCATTTTATAGTCGTTCGAGATTCTGACACGCGAACACGATTGGGGCAACTTCATCCGTATGGACGATTCATGAAAGAGTCTCCTGTTGTCATTGTGGTCCTTGGTAACCCTGAAATGCACCCCAAGTATTACTTGTGTGATCCTCATCAAGCAGTACAAAATATCCTTCTCACTGCCTATTCGCTAGGATTGGGCTCTTGTTGGATGGGAGTTCGTGGTGCCTCTTTCGAGGATGATATTAAAGAGATGCTTGGCATCCCAGAGGCACTTACTGTTGTGTGCACTATCTCTATTGGCTACCCCAATCATAAACGAAAAAGTAAACGTTATCCATTGGGTGAACTTGTTTCATGGGAGCAGTTTGGCAAATCGGAATAATTCAGGAGATCTCATGAAAGAATAGATTCGTAAATGGCTTCGTACCGTGGTAGGATTTTATCTGCAGTATGCTTTTCAAGAATTGTTTGACGAGCAGCTAGACCCAAATCGCCGGCAAGTGTAGAGTCTGTGAGCACGGCATACAATTTGTCTGCGAGCGCATCGAGGTCACCAAATGGGACAAGTAATCCATTTTCCCCATCTTGGATAATTTCCGGAATCCCTCCAACCGAAGTGGTAACCACGGGGAGACCACAACTCATAGCCTCTAAGAGTGAAAGGGGAGCACCTTCCAATTCTGAGGTTAAACAGAAGGCATGAGCACAACGAAGATACTGGAAGACATCCCGTTTAAACCCAGGGCATTTGACTCGGTCGTTGAGTTCAAATTTCCGAACGAGCCGATCGACCTCGGGACGCGTGGGACCATCGCCAATAAGGAGGAGTTCAACATCAGGAATCTTATCTGCAATTTGAGCAAAAGCGGTGACAAGGTCACTGACGCGTTTTATCGGACGAAAGTTTGAGACATGGATAAGCTGACGTTTCTCTTCACCAAGAGAGTATTCACAAGCATCTGGTTTGAACAAGCTGGGATCGGTAAAGTTAGTAATTGGTTCAATAGAACAGCGAATTCCTAGGGTTTGTTCTGCGGTCTGACAAATGTGTTTAGTTACACAGGTTACCGCATTGGCGGCTTCTACAGCATATCGGGTTGTTGGTTGATAAGCTGGGTCAGCACCGAGAGTGTGCACATCACTGCCATGTAATGTGACTACATAAGGGACACCTGTCATTTGTTGGGCGATAAAGGCGGCTGCAGCATGAGGGATTGCATAATGGACATGTAAAAGATCTAGGTGATGCTTTTGAACGACTTGGGCCATTCGTGAAGCAAGAGCAACGGTATAAGGTGGGTACCGGAAGAGCGGGTATTCTAACACGTCAACCAAATCGACTTTGACGTTCTCATGACGCCCTTCCTGAAGTTCAAAGGGAACCTCATAGGTGATGAACCGAACTTCGTGACCCCGTTTGGCGAGTTCAACACCCAGTCGTGTCCCTAGTAAACCGGATCCGCCAACACCGGGGTATACTGTCACACCAATTCGCATTGTTAATCTCTTGGCATGCTATCTTTCCTGCCCATATGTGTTGCGTTGATAGACTAGCGGCGTGTCTTCTTGGTCTCAGCAAACCTTTTGGTTGGAAACCTATGTAGAATAGGTTATGTCAAAATCCTCCCCCAAACAACTGTTGGTTGTTGCTGCGCACCCCGATGATGAGACCTTTGGTTGTGGTGGAACTATCGCTAGCGAAGTTGCTCTTGGTTCGGAAGTGACCGTATGTTGTCTCACCGGGACAGTTGCCCGACATCGTGAATTGAAAGCTGCCTGTGAAGTCCTAGGAGCGAGAGTCATTGCTTTGAAGGGTAAGGATTTGCAGCTTACCGTTCCGGGGGTGACAAAAACCCTCATCCCAATCATTCAGGATGTGCAGCCAGAGATTATAGTTTCTCATAGTGCGGATGATTACCACCCTGACCACCAAGTTGTACATCGGGCATTTCAACGAGCTGCGGAATGGGCCGGTCATTCAACCCAGTATAAAACACAAGCTTGGCGCCCTCAGCGATTACTTACCATGGAAATCAATACTCTGCTTCCCAATCCCACCGTATTAGTTGACATCTCAGAAAACATCGAGTTGAAAACCGAGGCTATCGAAGAATACCACAGCCAATTGAAAAAGACCGAGGATTACTACCTGCTATTCAATTTACAAAAAGCTCGACTTCGTGGTCTTCAGGGAGGATGTGAATACGCGGAAGCATTCCGTGAAGTGCTTATGCCTGTACATGGTCCCTTTTACAATCCCGTACCAACGGTGAAAACGTTCTTCTGATGGAATTACAAGTCAAGTGGGGGTCGGATTCGGCTTCGAGACTTGCTAATGCCTTTCACCCAATTTTCAAAGGCGGAACTGGGAGGCTTGTTTTGATAGATGGTATCACGGTTCGCTTCAAGTTGATTATAGGGTTTTCCCAATACTTCAGCAACTGTCATGAGTTGATTCCCCTTCTTACTTGCGCGCTGTTGAATTGGTCCAAGCCAATTGTGATAATTGACATCACGTAGCAGATGATGATCCACAAGGGTCATAGGAATCTGATCTGTTAGAGTTCCTAACACTTCAGCAGTAGCGGTAAGGACTTTTGGGGAAACGCGATCTGGCACAAGATAGGTTGGAGGACCAGCAAGAATGAGAACATCAGGGTGCTGTGAGGTGATCCATTCTGCAGTTTCTTTCTCCATGGGTCCTTGAACATCAGAGCCATGCACCA
>JAEOTD010000122.1 GCA_016839995.1 Candidatus Hermodarchaeota archaeon | reverse complement strand
TTTTAGAGTGAATTATCAGCGGGGCTTTCTAAGGGTATGCCCATACTGAGTTAGGCAATTAATCTCAAGGAACTTGATACCATGAAAGTACTTGTAACTGGACCACACCTTTCTGGCAAAAGCGCTCTCATCCAAACCCTAGCAAAAGATAACGTCATTAATATTCAAGCAAATGGAACCACCGTCGGTCTGGATCACGGTGTTGCTGAGGTTTTTGGTATCCCAATTCGGTTGTTTGGAACACCAGGACTAGCCCGGTTCAAAGTGCTGCGTCGAATCATTTCAGAAGGAGCCGATGGAATTCTTTTTGTCGTGGACGCCAGTAACCCAGATAGTGATGCAGAAGCCCGATATATTTGGACGGAAATCAGTGATCTCTTACCAAATGTGCCTTGCATCGTCGCTGCGAGTAAGCAAGACCTCCGAGCTGCGAGAACTCCTGAAAGAATCCGTCATGATCTCAGTTTCATGGTAGGTGTTCCTGTTATTCCGATTAGTAATAAAACCGAATACAACATTGACAAGCTTCTCCCTGCCATGGCAATGCTGATTATCTATGAATGGAGCCCCATTCTTCGGGCTTTTGGCGCCACGGGAAAAACAAACTTTCCTGACCTAGCAAAAAGCCTCCATATTAGTGAAAGTCAGGTTCGGAACTATTTACGTTGGTTTGAACTCCGAAAACTAGTGCAAGTGGACTGGGATAGGAAAACTGCACATGTTGCCCCAGGAGT
This sequence comes from Candidatus Hermodarchaeota archaeon, assembly GCA_016839995.1. Classification (GTDB taxonomy): domain Archaea; phylum Asgardarchaeota; class Hermodarchaeia; order Hermodarchaeales; family Hermodarchaeaceae; genus Hermodarchaeum. The sequence goes on along the minus strand of JAEOTD010000122.1, from coordinate 20,437 downwards.
AACACGTATTCTTGCTCAACGATAACAACTTTTTAAGCTCCAAGGCTGCATGCATGAAACTGGGGTACTAGAATGACGAAACCAGGTTCTACATGGGAAACTATCCTCAAAGTAATCAAGGATTTAGGTGTAGCCCACTTCACGCTCATTGACCCAGATCCTATCAAACAGACTGCCAAAGACGCTGGACAGATAGCTCGCTTTGCTGAGAAGGCAGGAAGCAACGGGATAATGGTTGGAGGATCGACTGCTTTTGGAATTATCGAAGAGTCCGTCGAAGAAATCAAGAAGCAAGTTGAGATTCCTGTCATTTTATTCCCAGGTAATGTTTCAGGCCTTGCACGTTCAGCAGATGCTGTGTTCTTCATGAGCCTTTTGAACTCACGAAACCCCTACTGGATAATCGAGGCACAAACTATCGCTGCCCTGCACATCAAAGCGTATAATCTTGATCCCATCTCCATGGCTTATCTCATTGTTCATCCTGGTGGAACTGCAGGATTTGTAGGTGACGCACGACTATTACCCCGAGATAAACCAGAAATTGCCCTTGGTTACTCATTAGCAGGACAGTACATGGGATTTCAGTGTGTCTATTTAGAAGCGGGATCAGGTGCTGAGAATGCTGTACCCCTTCCAATGATAAAACTGGTTTCATCTAAAATCGATGTCCCTCTTGTAATAGGTGGAGGAATTAATACACCAGACCAAGCAGGCGCTGTAGCTGCAGCCGGAGCAGACATCATAATTCAAGGAACCATTATTGAACGAACCATCCTCGGCGACAAAGGCAAACAACTATCAGACACAATCAAAGCAATGCAGCAAGCAAAAAAGAAAGAATAACAACATCCCTCTGTTTTACCCACCACCAATCGGTGGAAATATTGCTACAATATCACCTTCACTGAGAGGTGTTTGAAGTCCTTGTTGAAGTCGAACGTGTCGTCCATTTACAAGGACATGAAAATAGGATTTGAGTGATCCGTCTGGCTCCAAAACCATTTTTCGAAATTTATCCCCGAATTGATTGCTTAGAATATCAATGACCTCTTGAACGACTTCTGCTTCGAGTTGTGTTTCTCTAATTCCGGTTAAGGCACGTAGACTTGTGAACATGCGAACGGTTACTTTGGGTTTGTTGGTCATGGGTTTGTTTTCACCCTATCCGTTTGTCTGAAAGGATAATGCGCGGTGTGGACAAATGCTAACACAAACTCCACAACCGTAGCAGAGTTCGGAATCTACTTGGGCTTTGGATGTTTCAGGATTAACAGTAATGGCTGAGTAAGTACAAGATATGTTACACAACCCACAGCCAGAACAGGCTTCCTTATCTACTGTTGGGGGGAGGCTCTCAATACGAAGAGTCTCAGTGGGAAGATGTTTGAGTGCGATACCGCGAACATCTAGAGGTGAGGTGTGTCCATGGGTTTGGAGGAATTCCGCCATTTCGTTGGCAATACGCCCATACACGGATTGTCCCTCAAGGATTGCGGCAGTACACACTTGTACAGCAGTAGCGCCACACATGAGAAACTCGATTGCATCAGCACCAGTGCTAACACCTCCAACACCAATTACCGGTTTTGAGGTCCCACGAGCAATATCAGCAACACAACGCACCGCGAGAGGTTTAATTGCAGGACCTGAAAGCCAACCCACGCCTCCTGGCCCTCCAAGGAGTGGACGACCTGTTTCTATGTCAATATGGAGGCAAGGTCCCAGGGTATTAATCGCCACAAAACCATCAACATACTTTTCGACGGCTTTGGTGAAGATGGTTAAGTCTTTGACGTGAGGACTCATTTTAGCGAAGACCGGAATATCTACGGCCTCTTTGAGGGTTTTTGCTACTTCATTGAACACTTTGGGATCGGTTTCGATATAATGGGTACTAAATTCGATACCGTTAACACCTGCTTTTTCTACCAAGGGGGCGAGTTTTTGCAACTCCTCAGGAGTATAACCCACTGAGGCGATAAGAGAAAGGCCTGCTTCTTTGGCACGAGGGTACTCATGTTTAAGCCATTTTTCGTAGTGTTTATCGCTCCAAAGCTCATGGTTCAATAAGCCATATGCCCCACGGACACGGATTCGTTCGAAGTGGATTACCTTATTTTGCATTGCTGTGGCCAGCAACCATTGACTTTTTCCGCGATCAAGGGTTTGCATATTGGGACGGGGAACCTCAGCAGGTTTCACACTGATTGTTTTCGCAACTAGACCACCTACACCGCCCCGAGCTGCCTGTAAGAGAGTCTCCGCATCTCGACTTGTGGGTCCTGCTGCTGTTAAGATAGGATTGCGTAGGGGAATCCCTGCAACATCAACATTCAATTTAACCGTCATTATTCTTCCACCAATTTACCCATTTTCGCAAGTTCATCTGCCACATCACTTAAACCCAATCGAACAAGTTCTGACCTTGTAGGAAGCCCCTTCTTCGACCAGTTTCGGACCTCATAATACTCATCAAGCATAGGATCAAGGTCACAAACCTGACCCTTAGCTGGACCCTCAGGAATTGGTTCTTCTGTAAACCTAGGGTGTAGCTGTTCGTTTTCGCGAGTAAATCCTTCCCGAACATTAAAACACCGTCGGAGGTTACTAATGCGCTCAGCAACCAATCGAAGTTTCGGGATGTCACCAAATTCCTCAAAACCCGTGAGGGGGGCAAGCATCTCGGCAATTATATCGAAGTAGTAAGTCGGAGGCCACATGGTGCCATATTTACAAAGAATTACACTATCAACGATTACATAGAGGTCTTCTTGGTCTTTGATTAGATGGCCCTTAAACGTCGTACTGTGTAAATCCATAACTTCAGCTGCACGATCTTCACCGAACCGTTCTATAGCAACATCAGGAAACCCCAGTTCTTCATAACAGCTTAGACTACGCAAATGGTCAGCACCACGAACATTTGTGGCATAAGTTAGACCAACACTTTGTTGAGGTCGAGGATCTTGACCTGATGCCTCCATACCCTTGACATGAATGGCAAAGCGTTCTGCACCCTTCCCAATTTTCTGAGCCGCACGCATGGAACCCTCTGCCAAGAGATCGCCAATCCCTTCACGATGTGCAATTTTTTCAACAAGAGCTACTATTGTTTCTTCGTTTCCCCATGAGAGGTCTAATCCATCTGCTTCCTTTGAGGAAATTAATCCATGTTCAGCAGCTTCCATGAGAAAGGCGATAGTACACCCTGCACTAATAGTGTCTAATCCATGGCGATTACAGAGTTGATTTGCATAAAGAATTGATTCGATATTGCTATTTAGGCAGTTACTACCAAAGGCCATGAGGGTTTCATACTCAGGCCCGCCAGTCTTTACTTTATAGGGACCTGATTTCACTTGGGATGTGAATTTACATTGTATGGCACATCCAAAGCAAGCCTCTCGACTTGTTCTGTATTTTTTCCTGATAGTCTCAGGACCAATGGCGTCTGCTTCTGAGTATACACCTGTTGTATGATTCTTCGTGGGGAGCCTTCCGATTTCTCCAATTGCTGTAACAAGGTTTGTAGTTCCGTATTTTCCGAGGGATTCTTCGTTCATTTCTCCCCATTTGCCTGTTGTAGTTTGTTCGAAGGCTTTGCGAGCTGCCGCGAGGAATTTTCCGTGTTGTGCAACTTGGACACCCCCTAGCCCTCGTGCTGCAATAGCTTTGAGATTCTTACTTCCCATCACCGCTCCGCCGCCAGCACGCCCAGCAGCCCGATAATAGGATCCAATAATTGCAGCATACCGAACTTTGTTTTCACCTGCTATGCCAATGGATGCAACCTCGATCTCATTGTCGCCGTGTTCTTGCTTAATCATATCAGTGGTTTCAGTTGTGTCACGGGTCCAAAGATGAGAAGCATCATGGATAGTTACGTCTTTATCGTGAACCATAAGGTATACTGGTTTGGGTGCTCTACCTTGGATAATTAGCATATCAAATCCAGCATACTTGAACTGAGGCCCCCAATGGCCCCCACAATGAGCTTCTCCCCACACACCAGTTAGGGGAGATTTGAATGCAACCATGAAGCGACCAGAGGGTGAGAAAAAGGCACCGGTTACGGGTCCCACTCCAAATATGAGGGGGTTCTTGGGATCTAATGGATCCAATCCTGGTTTTACTCGATCCCATAAGATTCGTGAGGCAAACCCAGTTCCCCCAAGATAGCTTTTTGCAAATTCTCGATCCAATGGTAATATTTCAACTTTAGACTTTGTTAGGTCGACATCTGCAATTCGGCCTGCGTACCCGTAATATGAGTCTTCTTTGCTCATTTTTTGGATCCTCCGGTAATTATGTGTAGAAACTCAGCAGCTCTTTTCACACCCTTCTCACGAAGTCGGTTTGTTAGTTCACTGGGTTCAAGATACAAGATTGCTTCCCGCGGGCAGAACTGGGCACACATTGCATACCCTTCACACAAATCGCATTTTACTGTACGACCATCTGATGGATCAATGTGAATTCCCCCAAAAGGACAGGCAATCACGCATTGGTGGCAGCCAATACAGTTATCCTGCGTGATACACACCGCGTGGGTCTCAGAATCACGATAGATAGCATCCGCGGGGCAGCTTTCCAAACATAACGGAGTTTCACAATGCTGGCATATGACCGGTATGTTGATTCCGTTCTTTTCGTCACGGATAATTGTAAGGAGAGCTCGGGCGGGATTATATTCTTTGTTGTGGCGAAAAGAGCATACGAGGGTGCAAATACCACACCCCGTACATTTCTCTGGATCAACCACGAGAACTTTGCGAGAGGACTGATTCATGGGAATACACGCCTAAAAATGACACATGGAAGCCTTAAAGGCTTACTCGATAACCATTATTCACCCATAATAGTAAGTATGGAGTAGATTGTGTTGCGTACGTTGATTAAAAACGCAATAATTGTCACCATGGACCCTCAACGACGAATCTTGAAAAATACTGACCTTCTAATCGATGGTTCGACAATCTCAGCAGTTGGTTCGAATCTCAAGGAATCAGCGGATAAGGTTGTTGATGGTACGGGTCGTATGGTCTTGCCTGGATTCATTTGTGGTCATACCCACCTGTATGGTATTATGCTCCGTGGAGCACCATTGGATATCAAACCCACAACAGATTTTCTTCAGATTCTCGACCGCATTTGGTGGAAAGTAGATTCAGCGTTTGTTAATGAAGATGCGTATGCTAGTGCTCTTGCATCGTGTTACGAGTTCATTCGTAGCGGAACAACATGCTTTGCTGACACCTATTCTGGCCCGGGTTCCATTGAAGGTGTGTTAGATGCAATAGCAAAAGGCGTCACAGAAGTGGGTATGCGGGGAATTTTAGCATTCGAGGCAACTGAAAGAAATTCAAAAAGCGAAGGAGCCCGTGGACTGAAGGAGAATGTCCGTTTCATTAAGAAACTCCAGCAAGAACCAAATGACCTTCTTACAGGGATGTATAGCTTACATGCCTCATTTACTTTAAGCGATGAACTCATTCAAAAAACTCGAGAGCAAGCCGATAAATTACCGTCACCACTCACCATTCACACCAGTGAAGGTCTAATTGACGTCTACCACAATATCGAAAGATATGACAAACGCACTGTTGAACGACTTTTTGATCTTGGAGTCCTTGGATCTGATGTGGTTCTGGCCCATTGTGTTCATGTAAATCATGATGAATTACAGTTGATTAAAGGTAGTGGAGCAACAGTGGCACATAACCCAATGAGTAACATGAACAACGCCGTCGGTGTTACCCCAGTCAAAGAAATGTATGAATTAGGCATACCTGTCTGCCTGGGCAATGATGGATTCATTTTTGATGCAATTGAAAATATCCGAACAGCGTATCTCATTCACAAAGTTCACCATCTAGATACACGGGTTACGACTCCTCAACAAATTATTGAGATGGCAACAATCAATGGTGCTCAAGTCTATGGACTTGGGGAGAAGATTGGCTCTATAGAAACAGGAAAACAAGCGGATTTAGTTATGCTCCATCCTAACCCCAAAGTTACACCAATTTTACCAGAGGGGGTTTATGGGTACATTGTCTATGGCTGTACCGCACATGATGTTGAGCAGGTCTTCGTGAATGGAAAACAGGTTGTCGAAAATCACAAAGTGGTATCTGTGAAAGCGAACGTTGTTGAAAAGGCACTTGAACGCGTCGTGCCAAAATTATGGGAAAAGCTTGGAATCACCACGGAATAGGTTATTACCCCCCAGCAACTGGCGGAAATAACGCAATGACATCTCCATCCGTAAGAGGGGTGTCGAGACCTTGTAGGACATGAAGGCCACGACCATTAACAAGAACTTTGATGTAACGTCGCAACTGACCATCCTGATCAAAAACAATATTACAGAATTTTTGTCCGCGTTCATCGCAGAGCTGATTCAGTAAATCATTAATCGTTCGACCTCTGAAATTCACTGTTAATTGATGAAACCCAAATTGATCAGTGAATGGGCCGATTGTGCGAACGACTACGTGCATGCTCTAGGTTCCTCACACCGGCAAACGCCTGACAACACAAAAACTTGCTGGTATATTTATTCATTAAGAAACCCAATCCTTAAGAGGAATAGTATCACATGCTCAAGGCTGATTTTCATGTCAGATTTGATAATTGATGGGGCAACCGTCATCACCATGGATCCACAGCGTCGAATAATTTCTGATGGCGCGGTTGTTGTGGAAGATCAACGCATCATTGCTGTTGGTAAATCCCATGAAATCAAACAGAAATACAACGCTGAAACTAGGATCCCGGGTAAGAATAAGATTCTCATTCCTGGTCTCATTGACTGCCATGTGCATTTAGCCCAGGCGCTGATTCGAGGTACGGCAGATGATGTTGATCTCATTCCTTGGCTTCGCGATTATGTTTGGGTTCTTCAGGGGAATTTTACACCAGAAGATGGGAGAGTTAGTGCGGAGCTTTGCATTGCCGAGATGCTAAAATCTGGAACAACGAGTTTTCTCGAAAGCATGATTCACAAACGCTATGGTTTAGATGGGATTGCCCAAGTCGTTGAAAAGACGGGTATCCGTGGTTGTCTGTCAAAACTTTTCATGGATTGGACAGGTTATGCTGATGAAGAATCAATCATGTATGAGGGAATGATTGAGGATCCTGAGGAATGTATTGCTGAAACTTTGTCAATGCATAGTAAGTGGCAGGGTGCTGCTGATGGGCGAGTTTTCATTTGGTGGGGGGCTCGAACACCTGGTGCAGTTAGTCCTGAGTTATACCGTAGAGTTGCCGATTTAGCTCGGAAACGCCATATGGGAATAACTATGCATCTGGGTGAGGTGAAAGAAGACGTAGAGTATACGAAAGCCCAATTCAATCAGCTTCCCGCAGAATTTGCTCGTGATGTTGGAATGATGGGTAAAAACGTGGTATTGGTGCATGGTGTTTGGATTAGCCCAAAGGAGTTCCCAATTTATGTTGAGACTGGCACTCACATGTGCCACTGCCCCGCGAGTAATTCAAAGCTTGCCTCGGGTATTGCTCTCATTCCTGAAATGATCGACGCTGGTATCAACGTTTGTTTAGGCTGTGATGGGGGACCAAGTAATAATGCTTATGATATGTTTCGGGAAATGTTTCTTGCAGCTGTAATCCACAAAGCACGTACTTTGAATCCTTTGACAATGCCTGCGGAAACGGTTTTGGAAATGGCAACAATAAATGGAGCTAAAGCCATCGGGCTAGAGAAGGAAATTGGAAGTATTGAACTGGGAAAGAAGGCAGATTTAGTAATGGTGGATACGAATCAACTGAACCTTGCACCAACCTATAATCCTGTCAGTAACATTATCTATGCTGCTAACGGTTTCAACGTTCATACCACAATAGTGAATGGACAAATCTTGGTACATGAAGGACAACTACTAACCTTGGACGAGAAGAAAGTAATTGATAACGCCAGGGAACGAGGACAACAACTCCTCGAACGAGCAGAGGTCGAGATTCAAAGTCGATGGAAAAAAGCTTAAAGGTGCTTTCGATTTTATTCGCAATCAGTAAAGGTGACTCTGAAATGGGTTCTGACATAGTTGGTAAATACCATGGCCGTGACTGGTTGACTATCCAAGAATGGAGCCAAGAAGAGCTGCAAACATTAATTGATGCAGCGATCAAGATAAAGAATTTGCAGAAAGCCCGAAAACCTCATGATTACCTCCTCCGGCAAACGTTGTTTATGATTTTCTTCAATCGATCTTTGCGAACACGAAATTCGTTTGAGGCTGGTATGACGCAAATGGGTGGTCATGCTCACTTCCTTTCTCCGCAGGATGTTTATCGACCCGCTTTGCCAGACGATGAGGAAGCATATACTAGCGAACGGATTTCCGATGTGGCTCGAGTTCTCGCCCGAATGGGTGATGCAATTGCTATTCGAATTTACGGTTCACATACGAATTGGATTTACGGGAGAGGCCATCGTGTTCTCCGAGAATTTGCTAAATGGTCAGATGTTCCTCTTATCAACATGGAGGATGATGTCTACCATCCCTGCCAAGCTATGGCCGATATGCAGGCGATTCAAGAACACTCGCCGAAGGTACAAGGGAAGAAGTTTGTGATGAGTTGGGCTTATAGTCCTAGTATGAAAAAACCTCTTGCTGTCCCCCAAAGTGGTGTTTTGATGGGGACCAAATGGGGTATGGATACGGTGTTGGCCCACCCCAAGGGCTTCGAATTAGACCCTAAAATCATTGAAATGTGTGAAAAGAACGTAGCCGAATATGGAGGCTCCTTTGAAATCACCAATGACATTGAAGAAGCCTTTTCGGGTGCACATTATGTCTATCCGAAATGCTGGACGAGTAAACATCATATTCCACCCATTGCTCCTGCAGAAGATTGGGAGGGATGTCAGAAGTTGTTTGACGCAAATAAGGATTGGATAGCTACCCCAGAAAAAATGGAGCTGGGGGCTAAAGATGTCAAATACATGCATTGTTTACCAGCTGATCGTGGATTCGAAGTAACTGATGAAGTACTTGACGGAAAATGGAGTATTGCCTTTGATGAAGCGGAGAACCGACTTCACTCTCAGAAAGCCATTATGGCTGCTATAATGGGTGAGCCGAAGTAACGGTAATTCTCGCGTTTAAAGTAAGTTCTCATCACTCATAATAAGGGAGAGAAGACCTTTCTGTAGATGCATGCGATTCTCTGCCTGGTCGAAGATTACACTTTGAGGACTATCAACAACCTCATCGGTCGCCTCCTCACCACGAAAAACGGGAAGACAGTGCATGTAGATGGCGTCTTTGTTGGTTAAATCCATTAGTTCGGAATTGCAGATCCAGTCGCGATAGTTCTCATGGAGTTGGGCTTCGGTATCTTCACCCCATTTATCGATGCCGACGGCTGAGCATTCAGCACTCATCCAAGATCGGGGATATACGACATGTGCACCTGAATATGCATCTTTGACATCATTTGTAATTGAAAACCCGCCACCGGATTCATGGGCATTCTGGTGACACCATTCCATGATTTCAGCATCTAATTCAAAACCGGGAGGGTGAGCAAGTGTGACATCCATTCCAAACCGTGTTGCTGTGAGGATAGCACTTTGAACACTACACCAGGAACGGGAATGGCGGCTATAAGCCCATGAAAAAACAAATTTCTTCCCTTGAATTTTTGGAAAATTCTCTTGGACCGTCATGAGGTCGGTAAGTGATTGACAGGGATGAAACTTATCATCAGCCATGTTGACAATGGGAATATCAGACCATTTCGCATAATCTCGGAGAACTTGATTGCCACGTCCATAGACATAACCAACTGCCTTCTCGAGAATCCGAATTCCAATGCCGTGACCATAGCGAGCTAGCGTATTAGCAGTGTCTTTGACGCTTTCACCTTCACCAAGTCGCATTGCTCCAGGTTCAAGAAATTGCGCATGGCCACCAAGCTCTGTTAGGGCAGCTTCAAAGCTGGCGCGGGTTCGTGTGCTGGTGTTATAGAAAAGCATGAAGAAAGTCTTATCCGACAAAAGGTGAGGAGATTTTCCCGCTTTTGTTTTCTTCTTCAAATCCTTTGAAAATTTAAGAACTGCTTCGAGTTCTTCTCGGGTCCACTCTTGAGTGGTTATCATATCTCTGCCACGAAGATCCATCGTAATCATCTTCAGTATCTTAGTATGTGGATGCGGTAGAGTCAAAACCTTTTGAAGCTTTCGAGAGGATGCTATCGAGAAGGGATTTCATCGTGAGGTTTTTTGATACCCATTCACATCTGGAAATGCCACGCCTGTATCCAAAGGTGGATGCCATCGTTCGTCGAGCGAAAGCGGCTGGGGTCATAGGCGTGGTTGTGAGTGCTATTGAACCAAAGTTTTATCCTAAAGCATTAGAGTTGAAAAACCGATACCCAGGATTTATTTGGCCCACCTTTGGTCTACACCCTCCACGAGCGACTCCTCACATGGTTAAACGCGCAATCAATGCCATTTATGATTACGCTGAAGATATTGTCGCCATCGGTGAAGTAGGATTAGATTATTACTGGGTGAAAGATCCCAAAAAACGAGAAAACCAGAAATCCACGTTTATAGAATTCATTCATCTTGCTGATGAGCTGAATCTACCCTTGGTTGTCCACTCGCGTGATGCGGAAGCAGATGCGATGAAGATTTTACGAGAAGAGAAAATGTTTGATGTCCAGTTGCATTGTTTCAATAATCCTGAACATGTGCAACAGGCAGCAGAAGATAGGTTCTTCATGAGTGTTCCCACGAGTGTTGTTTCCCGTCAACGGATGCAACACATTGCTAAGGCGATGCCCCTAGCAAATATGCTCTTAGAAACTGATGCCCCATACTTATCTCCCGTTCCAGGACAGACCAATGAACCATCGAATCTTCCTAAAGCTGCAGCCAAAATTGCCGAATTAAAGGGCATAACCACGGATGCGGTGGCAACTACTACAACAACGAATGCTCTGAAATTTCTACATTTACAACAGGTCTATGATAGATAGAGTCAGGAATTATCGCACGGTTAGGGTTTTGCTGATATTTCGGGGATAATCAGGATCAATATTCTTGTACGTTGCCAAATGGTAGGCAATGAGTTGTAGGGGGATTGCTTGGAGAATTGGACTCAAGTACTGGCTAGATGGAGGTACAACGAGAAAGTCATCATTCTTTACATAGTGGCGCAGGAGGGGGTGGTCTTCACCGGTTGCGATAATACGTGCGCCACGGCATTCGACCTCTGCTAGGTGATTTACGATGTGTTCGGCGTCATTTGGAGCTATTGTAAAAATGATTGGGTAGCCTTCGTCGACAATGCTAAGGGGACCGTGTTTGAATTCGCTAGAATACATACCATCCGCGACGATATAGCAAACTTCTTTGATTTTTAGGGCGCCTTCAAGTGCTACACCATGGGTTAGTCCATGACCGAGGACATAGAAGTGGGAATATTTGGACAGGTATGGGGCTAGTGCTCGAGCCTTTAGTGTCGTCGTTGAGATTGTTTCGTCAATAAGAGAGGGAAGCTGAGTTTTGAGTTCCGAAATTAGAGATTCGGCGGTTTTGGGGGTTAGAATGCCTTTTCTTTCCCCAGCTTTAGTTGCAAGGAAGTTAAAGAGGGTCACTTGGCTGGTATATGTCTTGGTGGCAGGAACGCTAATTTCAAAGCCGGATCCCATAGGCAGATAGAGGTCACTAAGGTGCGTTAAGGTTGAGCCTAGCACATTAACTACGCTGAGGATTTTGGCTTTTCGTGTCTTTGCGTGATGAACTACATCGATGACATCTTTTGTTTCTCCGCTCTGACTTACACATATGACAACATCATTTTCACCGATGGACTCACCGTAAAGGGAGTTGAACTGACCTCCAATAACTGGGATAGCAGCGATATTTGCTAAATCGTTTAGATAGTAACTCCCCACGACGGTGGCGTGATAGCTGGAACCACAAGCAACGTAAAAGACTCTTTCTGCTTTAACGAGCGTCTCAACAAATTGGCTGATATACGGTTCACGAATCGCACTGAAAAGCGTCCTTGTAGCACTGACTTGTTCATGAATTTCTTTTAGCATGAAATGAGGATACCCGCCTTTCTGAGCCACTCGAATATCGGCATCAGAGGTGTAGGGTTTTCTTTCTATAGGTTCTCCATCAGCAATACGGCGAATCTCGAGGGACTGAGGAGAGAGGATAACCATTTCCCCGTCATGAATATTGATAATTTCCCTGGTAACTGGTAGAATGCTGGGTAAATCACTACTCACACATGTTTCGCCGACACCTATACCTGCGAATAAGCTGGATCCCATTTTTACAGCATAGATTTTATCGTCATCTCGGTGCATAACAGCAAAAGCGTAGTCACCTTTGAGATCACCGCACCCGCTTCGAATAGCCTCCAACAAGTCACCTGTTTGATCGAAGTATCGCTCTACGGCATGAACACAGATTTCTCCATCATTCATGCTTCGGACTGTATGACCCTCTTCGGTGTATTGTTCACGGAGGGGGAGAAAATTTAGGATATTCCCATTATGTGCTGCACAAAGGTCTTCGTCACAATCAAGATGAGGTTGCGCGTTGATTTTGCTAGGTGCACCAAATGTTGCCCACCGAAGTTGTGCAATTCCCTTTGAGCCCCTCATCTCATTGAGCCGAAGTTTTTCGGCTACTTCATTGAATTTGCCTTTGTCTTTTCGAAGGTGAATACGATTCTTGTATACTGTGGCGATGCCGACGGTATCATACCCACGGTAGGTGAGTTTCTCGGCACATTCGACGAGGATTTCACCGATATTGTTTCGTTTGTTACTGGTGATTGCGAAGATGCCACACACACAAGTTCGCTCCTTTTAGTAGGCTTGACAGGGAAAAATCGTTTAACTGTGTTTCGTTAGTGCATCCTTTGTCAGTTTTGCAGTTTAAGGGCATTTTGAAGTTGTTGTAGGTCTGGGTCGATGACTGGTGGCATAGTAACTCGCTGAATTACAACATCTTGATCTTTTAATCCACCACCCGTAGCTTCAATCAGAATCACTTCTGAGGGATCCTGAGCCCCAGATTCGAGTTGATCAATTAATCCTGCAAGCCCGGTTACTCCCGTCGGTTCAGCGAAAATTCCTTCATATTTCGCGAGTAGTTTCTGGGCATGAAGAATTGCATCATCGTCTACTGCAATGGCTGACCCTTTTGATTCACGAACTGCACCAAGGGCTAGGTCACCATCCCAAGGTAGCGGATCACATAAACCTTCAGCGACACTGTGAGGTGAGTCGCAAGGAATAATTTTGAAAGGATCCTGGTCAGTGTGAAAAGCCTGGACTAGCGGGGCACATCCAGCAGCTTGAACAGCAAGCATTCGGGGACATTTTTCTACCAGCCCGAGGGTGTTGAAGTCAGTGAATCCCCGCCATTGGCCCCCAAGGAGGCCTCCCGCGCCCACTTGAACATAGGCAACATCTGGAACGTTCCAGTTAAGTTGCTCAATGATTTCATATGCAAGGGTTTTAGGACCTTCTGCTTGGTATGGATTAAATGGGCCAAAACTTGGACAAGGTGTCCATCCATATGATTTACATGCTTCACGAAGTAGCTTAACTGTCGGATCATCGCCTTTGTGTAATCCACGTAAGCGAACAACTTTTGCACCATATAAGAGCAATTGAGCAATTTTTCCCATGGGAGCACTGTCAGGTACAAAGCAGTAACATGAAAACCCCGCCCTTGCACAATAGGCTGCTAATGCCGCTGCAGCATTTCCACTGCTTGCAGAAGCAAGAGTAGTGGCACGGTGTTCTTTAGCTTTTGATACGCCTACTGTAATTGGTCGATCCTTAAACGACCATGTTGGATTACGTGTTTCATCTTTGATGTATAGTTCACGTAGCCCCAAGTGCTCAGCTAGACGTTGGCTACGAAGTAAAGGAGTTCCACCCTCACCTAGGGTGATTATGTTTGAACGGTCGTTGATGGGAAGTAACTCAAAATAACTCCACACACTTAATGGACGTTTTTTGAGCACCTTTTTTGAAATTACTTCCTTGAGTCGAGTGTAATCGTAGTGTACATCGATTCGAGCCTCACATCCATCGGTTTCACAAAAAATCGGATTTGCAGCTAATTCGTATTTAACCCCGCATTTGGGGCACTGTAAATGGGTTACAAAAGACAAAGCTAGACTTCCTCCTGATGGGCTTCACGCCGTAAAGCGATGACACCATCTCTGATTATAACATATCGTTCTGATAGACCCTGCAGGTAATCAGAAAGAGTTGCGTATTCTGATCGACTTCTCAATGTTGTTTTTGTGTCCAAGTCATCAATAGGAACCTGAGAATTGCGTGTGATTACTCGACGAAATGCTATCGCGACTCGGTAACCGTCTTCACGGCCTAATCGTTCCTGTTGTTTCTTAGAAAGAGTCGTTCGTAACGTATTGAGCTGATGGTTTAAATTATCAGTGTCGTCGATGAGGGTCAAACAGGCTGTAAATAAGAAAATAGTGCCTGTCATTTCCTTTTCCCACCAATTAGATTGAGGAGTTTGAACCACGAGATCAAATGCCATCCGTAAACAGCGTTGACTGCTTTCAATTCTTTCTTCTAAATAGAAGAGATCAGCTGCTTCGAGTAATAACCCAGCAGCTTTGGTGGATTGATGTTGTCTCCAGAAATATTCACTACTTACAAGAACAATGACCAAAGCATCTTTGTACTGTTTCTGTTTCCGAAGTTTCTTTGCTTCTTGAAGATACTGACCCAACTTCGTCTTTGCTACTTCTGGCTCTGGTGAGGTCATTAACCCAGTCAAGCGTAACTCAGCTTCCGTTTGGAAGGCCTTTTGTTGAGGAGATATCTCCCCATACAAGTCACGCCATAGGTTTTGCAGAGAAACACCACACAATAATTTGAGATTTATTCGCACCAGTCCTTAGGTTAAAAGATAGAAAAACATTGGGTGCCCTCATAAACTGCAATATTTGCATGGTTTATCTATCCAATTTAGCAAAGTTTATGTTGGTTTAACTGTTGTTTCAGTTGGTGGCGATAAGTGGTTTCCAAGCGGTCAATAGTGGCAGCTATCTCCGCAGCTATCATTCTTATGCTCATTCTGAGCTTTCTTTTACCACTTATTTTTCTACCACCTATCCCACGTCAAAGACCTTATGATGATGTCGAAGATTGGGGGACTGGTGTCACTGTAGAGGGAGGAGATGATACTTTCCTCGATAACATCACGCTCGATGATGTCACCTTAGATTTGAATTGGTCCCTCGATCCTTCGTTCATTGTTGCCATTATTTCACCTGCAGAGCCGCCGCGTTACTGGCGGAATACCGCCTATGATCGGTACACTGGCACAGACTGGGAAAAGAGTACGAACACAACTTATCCGTTGGCAGGCGTGGATCCTGGAACGGAAGTGGTTTACACGGTAACACAAAACGTCACTAATCAAGGAGTGACCGGGTCTTTCCCGCTCTTATCGCTATGGCCAGATCCACTGATTATTAATGACTCACTCCAATTCCCACATCTATCCGATCCCACTTCCTATTCGCTAGAGATTGATGATTTTGGAACCACACTTTTCAATGGATTTTTCGACCAAACAGGAACTGCAACGCTCCAATATGACGTCACCTATATTCCTAGAAATTGGACGTTAATTCGTCCATTATCACTTCCAGCGATTTCAACTCCTGGACCAGTTCTTGCGCAATATCAGCAACAAGGTCTCAGCCACATGAGCCCGTCCACCCGTTCTGATGTGCAAACACGATTATCTGCGATTCTTGCGGGTGTACCCAATACCGCCTTTGAACAGGCATTCGCCATCCAGAATTACTTCAAGACTAACTTCGTCTTCGATCCCTTTGCACCCCGACCAAGCTCCAGTGAAGAGCATGTTGAATGGTTTCTCTCACAAGGAGGAGGCATCGGCATTGATTTTGCCACCACCTTTACGATGTTTCTTCGTGAAGCGGGAATAGCTGCGCGTCCTGTCTATGGAGCAGTGTTAGGAGAAAATCAGGGTACCCAGAGGGTTCTACATCTGATGCATGTTCATTTTTGGGTTGAAGTGTATATTCCAACAGCTGCACAAGGTTATTGGATTCAATTCGATCCAACACCATTACCAAGTTTCATTACAGATGGAAGCCCACCACCAGTCCCAAAACCCTCCAACAGGATTCTTGAACCTGTTGTCCCTGATGAGGACCCGTATGTTGTGAGTACTTACATTAACCTTACAGTCAATGTGTTACCCCAAATCGTCGACAGATTTACGCAATTCCAAATCACTGCTACTCTTACCCAGGACGGGGTTCCTCAATCAGGTCAGACCATTTCTTTCTACGATGAAACTGAACAATGGTTTTTGGGTAGTAATATTACTTCTCCATTGGGAGAGGCGCAGTTTACATTTACGTATAACAACTCAGCTATCGTTGGGGTTCACCTACTTCGTGCTGAGTTCAGTGCATTGAGAGCTTACAACGTGACTGCTCTTCGTGGGGCTGCAAGTCTCTCGATATCCATTGCCCCCTTCGAGGCTAATCGAAGCACGTTTGTTCACATCAATGGTTCCTTGACTGACGCTGTCAATGGTAGAGGGATTTCTGCTAATGAGACCGGTTTTACTGGAGTCGATATTAGGTTCAATTCTGTTGTTGCCACACAGCCACTTACTGATGCTTTAGGACGCTATTCGGTAGATTATCTTATTCCCCTCTCTCAGGCGCCTTTAGGTTTGACACAGGTCCAATCAACCTTTGTGCTTCCCGGTATCATTGGTCTTACATTGAGTCCAATCGAGATTCTGAATGTCACTGCCAACTCACAATTGACCGTCCAAGCCCTTCCGAATTCCATTCGATTGAATAGTAATACCACCCTACAAGGAAGGTTACGGTTTGATAACGGAACAGGTATTGCCGGACAATCAATTCAGCTTCTTTGGAATGGGACACCTATCGGAAGCACGAGTACTGATAGCAGTGGGTATTATACTATGGAGTATAATGCCACAGCAATTGGAAACGTCGACATCGAAGCAGTATTTCTGGGAACTCAATATGTCTATGGTTCAAGAGCGGTTAATACTGCTCGTGTACATCAAGAAGGCGCTATTATTGTATATGTCGACGACGATGATGGAGATGATATTACTCAACGAGGAAGAATCGTATTCTTTTCCGGTTGGGTCGAAGATCAAAATGGAACTCGCCAAGGTGGAGTACCTGTCCGAATTTTCCTGAATGGAACCGAAGTGGTTTCCTCCGTAACCTTACCCAATGGATCATTTTTTATTAGTTATCAAATCGCGGCAACTCAACCCGTGGGCATCAGAGAAGTCACGGGTACAATTACTCATGCGACTTTACAAGTCATAAGCAGCTTTGATTATTTCACAATCAATTCTTCAACCTTCATTCAGAACCTAATGGTTGATTTCTCCCCTGTGATGCTAGGTGAAACTGTCACGTTAACCGGTCTACTAGAAGATGATCAACGAATCGGTCTGTCAGGACAACCAATTGACATTGAAATATCGTATTTAGCTATCACAATTCCGGTAGGAGCAGTCTTGACTCAACCAGGAGGCTCCTTTTCTTTTGTCTTAATGATTCCGACAAGCATTCCCACAAGCGTTTTGACCATATCGTTTGACGTTGATTATTCAGGAAGTCGTTATTATGGAACTAGTGCTAACTCTACACAACTTGACATCTTTTCAAATGCAACACTCCTCATTGATGTTCCATCTGGACCCTTTGCATGGAACGCTACAATTCTAGTAAACGGAACACTTGTCGATAATTTTGGACGAGTCCTTCCCAACCGCGACATCCAACTGTTGATTGATGGAATAAGCGCCACTTCTACGGCATCAAATCAATTTGGTCGGGTTGGTTTTGTGATGAGATTCGCTCCTTCAGGAATAAATGATGTAACGTATGCTCTTCAGCTCCGGCACGAAACGATAATTACCCTTAACTCATCTGTAAGAAACATAACTGTGGAGGCCCAACAACCCATGCAACCAATACCAACAATTCCACTTGAATGGATTATTGCTATCGTTGTAATCATAATCATTGTAGTGATAGTCATCCTCGGTTATCGCTACTTGAAACGCCGTCCTAGAGCACCTTCAGCGCCATCAATTGATGCGGCTTCGATGCTCACATCGCTACGCCAACTTCTAACCGATAAAAAATACCGAGAAGCCATCATCTATGCTTTTCGAATGTATGAGACCATTATTCAAGCTAAACTTGGCATTTACCGTGACCCCAGTATCACGGTTCGCGAATTTGCTAACCTGACTGTTGCACATGGGCGATTAGATTCGCGCAACATGGATGTATTCATCCGAGGTGTCGAGGAAGCGCGCTACAGTGATCACCCCATTAGCTATAACCTGGCTCTCACATCGTTGAGCGCTTTTGCTAGTATCTACAACTCCTTAACCGGAGGAAATTTGCGGTTTGTCACGCAAGAACAACAAGAACCTCAACCAGATGCCCAACCAACCGAAGGCGGCTGAAGCGAAAAAACGAAGCAAGTTCATTACAATTTTCATCTTTTGCTTCGTGTTCGCCATAGCGTGGCTGCCAATTATCCTCAGCGTTAGCGGCGTTGGAAGTATTGACGTCCTCCCCTTCTCAATCTACAACTCAAGCCCCATTCCCGGTGATGGCTGCTCTGAACTAGCCATTGAGTTAGAAAGTAATGGTTACGATGTAAATCCTCTGATTAGCTCTTTGAGCGTTATCAACGGCATCCCAAGAAATTCCGTATTGTGCATTATTGGCCCTACACACTACTTTTCAATCATTGAAACTTCCGCACTGTTAGACTTTTTCATGAATGGTGGAAGCATGCTGCTTGTCGACGACTTCGGCTCAGCCAACACCATCCTAGACGGACTCGCTCTGACTATTGAAGGTTGGCCGACCCGAATGGAGAACCTAATGGTCATATCCGCTATCCGTTTTACCAGAGGACTGCTTCTTGATGCAACTATTAACGATAATGGGACACCACTGTTACCCGCCATTAATTCGTTTAATGATGGAGGACGAATCTTTTCTTCTGGACATCATGTTGTAATGAACTATGCAACAACAATTGAAGCGCCACCAGGATCTGAATTAGCGTCGTCGTCAACAAATTCGTGGATTGTGGCAGGAGATGTTGCCAGCCACGTCGAACGGGGGGGTGACCCGAGCTATATTGCCTATAACGCTAGCCGAGGTGATCAACCAGGACCACACCCATTAATGGTTGAGATGCAGATTGAAAGTGGAAGGCTGATGCTCCTAAGTGACCCGAGTATATTCATTAACAACATGATTGACCGGGGAACCAATCGCCAGTTTGCAGTAGAACTTTTTCAATATTTAGCTAACCAGGCGAATGCAAACACCATTATTATTGATCATAATCATCTGGGTTGGTCACCAGCGGCGCCAGTTTTCTATGTTGGTTTGATGTTGGGTCAAATCACTTATGTTTCTACTAATTGGCTTATGGCGCCTTTAGCACCACTCTTAGCCATTTGGATGGTTAGACGATATTTACCATTTGGGCGTCCTGAGAAGCAGAAACCGATGGAAATGTATCGGCTACGTGGACAAACCATGTTTACCAAGGCTTTGTATGATTACATTAACAACTATCGATATGATGAAGCACTACAAATCGTCTACGGGCAACTAAAACGTGATTTACGTCGTCGCCATGGATTACGGGTTTTCGATATTCCGAGACTTCTAGTAACGGTTTCACGCACTCGTCAACCAAGCGATATTGCCCAAATCACAGATGATTTTGAAGCATTAGAAAAAGCCATCCATGAATCGAAGCGTATTAATCGTGAAGCGTTCTTGGATCTCTTTTTCAAAATTGAACGAATACGAGACAACATTGGGTGAAAGAAAATGAGTAGAAGAAGACGACGAAGAAGTGATGGAATGGCTATCGCCGAAGTACGAACCCATGCCACCACCATTCTAGATGAAGTTGGAAAAGTCATAGTAGGAAAACGAAATATCCTCCAAGATATCCTAACAGGCCTTCTAGCCAAAGGTCATATTCTCCTCGAAGGTGTGCCGGGAATCGCCAAAACCTACATGGCAAATGCCTTTGCACAAGCCATTGGCTGCGAGTTCAAGAGGATTCAATTTACACCAGATATGCTTCCCGCCGATATTGTTGGAACGAATATCTACGACCCCAACACCGGTGAATTCCGTTTACGAAAGGGACCAGTTTTTTCAAACCTTGTCTTAGCTGATGAAGTCAACCGGTCACCTCCGAAAACCCAGTCAGCCCTCTTAGAAGCGATGCAAGAAAAGCAAGTAACAATCGAAGGATCAACGTTGCCGTTACCAGAACCCTTCATGGTCTT
>JAEOTD010000121.1 GCA_016839995.1 Candidatus Hermodarchaeota archaeon | reverse complement strand
CATTGTTTCTGGGTCATTTAAAATGATTAATGCTGTGTGACTGGGTAGATTATATTTGAGGGGGTTATCAAAATTAAGGCCAATCCATTTAAGACCAACTGTGTCTTTTTCTTTTATGTATGCGGACATTGCGGTTAATCCGCTGTCTCGCCTCATCCCCATGAGTTCCATATTGATACCGGTCTTTTTCGATAATATTACATCGCCCGCACCGTGAGCGCGATATACTTCTTCTGTAATTTCAACGGTTTTCTTCATTGTCAATCCTGATTGAAGTACATCCTGTGAAGACAAATACCGTATCGGAATTTTTTTCATTCAGTAACACCCCACGACATATTTTCATTCACGAAATAAATTTACAGGTAATGTTTTCCAAAGGCTTCTATTGTTTTTCTAACATCGGTAGCAGATCCAAAAGCCATGATTATAGGCAGGTTTACTCCAGCATCAATATATTTTTGAAGTCCCCTAATACATTGTTCTGGGCTGCCATGGATGGCGAGAGCGTCAATTACGTTTCTAGGTACAACCTCTGCTGCGGCTTCAACTCCTCCTTGTTGCCATGCTTGCTTGATGACCTGTCCTTCTTTTTCAATACCACAAAGTCGTAAATACCCTAGATCCGCGGTAGCGACGTTAAAAGCAATTGATTCAATGAACGATTTATCCAATGATTTATCTTGTTCTGTTAGTGCACAAATGATGTACGAGGCAATATCGATATCTTCAAGGGTTCGTCCCGCTCTTTTTGCTCCGTCTGAGATGTGGCTTACTGCGTATTTAACGTATTCTGGAGACGAGGCGGCTGTTAGAAGTACACCATCATAGAGCTCTCCTGAAAGTTCCAACATTTTTGGACCAATAGCCGCGAGATATAGCGGAATTTGCTCTCGAATTGGAGTAAATCCTAATTTGACATTTTTTAAGTGGAACGTCTTTCCTTGAAAAGTAACTTTTTCTCTTCGAAGAAGTCTTCGTAAAATTTCAGCCGTTTCCCGCATCGAGGCTAACGGCTTTCCCATCTTAACTCCCATATCCTCCGTGAAGCGGACACCGGTACCCATACCCAGTATAAACCTGCCACCAGAGAGTTCATCGATGGTGGCTGCTGTCATGGAAATGAGCGTTAGGATTCTCGTGTAAGGGTTGATAACACCTAAACCTAGTTTGATTTTCTCAGTAACAACTGCATAAGCTGCAATATATGAGACGGCGTCTCTCAAATAGTAATCTTCAGCTATCCACACCGAATCAAAGTTCATTTGCTCGGCGAACTGAACATGTTCAACAGTTTCTTTCACTGAAAAAGGAGACCCACTAAATCCTAGTCCTAAACGCTTCATTTTACTCTGCTCCATAGATGATGATCCGTGGTTCTAGTTATTCACGTAATAGAACTTGATTTCGTCTGACGGGGATGAAGGTAAATCAACAACATAGGCTCTTAGCACACCATGAGTATATTCTGAACCTGGATTCAAAACCAAAGTTCTACCCATCCTAACAAACCCATTACTTTCATGAATATGACCATGTAAACTGAGCAAAGGCTTGTAGTTTTCAATAGCGTCTCTTACGGCCTTGCTCCCAACATTTTCCATGACAATTTGTCCCCAGCTTTGTTTCGGCTTGAGCTCTTTATCTAATTTCGGAGCTAAATCAAGTGGAGTTCCATAGGGTGGGGCATGAAAATTACAAACTAAATTTTCATAGTTGTCTAGCCGTTTAAACTCTTTTTCTATTTTCGCATTAAGTTCCTTATCCGGACATTCGCGGGGGGTGTCCCAAGGAGTTGAGTTGACCCATTCACAACTTATCATCTCATGCCTATCATCTAGTTGAACCACTTTGTTAAGTGGGAAAATAAATCGGTCATTTTGACTAATGATGTCATCGATTTCAAATGCGTCATCATTCCCTGGAACGATAATGGCTTTAATGTTTTTAGGCAGCTTCTTCTCTGCGACTTCAAGCCACCGTCTAATATCATCCTGCATTATCTGATCGAATAATGCGGGTAACGCTTTAGGATCTTTCTTCAATTGCTTGATTTCGTCCCATGTTGTTTCATAAGGATAATAGCCGCGGTCTCGTATTCGCTTGATAGCAGCCTTTAATTCTTTTTCAGAATGAAGAGTGCCTTTTTCTCTTCCCCATGACACATACCATTCGTCGGCCTTTTGTTTAACAATTGGTGCTATGGCTTTTCCAGTTAAGTCTCCAGACACTATGAGAATATCAATTTTATGAAAAGTACTTGCCCGGAGATTCTTATTCCACAGCAGATCTGATCCATGGGTATCGCAACTAAATAATATTCGTGTCATTTTGTTTAGTACACCGTCCGATTATCTAGAATTTCACAATGTTACTTCAGCTAAATATATTGATTGCTTCTTTCAAGAATTTTTACCATCACGTCATAGAAAAAATCAAAAAAAAGAGGAGAGTCCACCAAAATATAAGCTCTTAGTAGCTCTATTCTGGTGGCAGCTCTGCGAAGATTTTGTTGGCATCGATACCCTTTCTCTTATGGTAAACAGAGTACCCTATGAACCACATTAAGCCTATGACGTATACTGATGCGTTGAGAACCATCGATAATGGATCAAGTGTTGCCGCCCACGCCCATAAGAGGTACATCATGTAGGCGCCCGTAATTAGACCCACTATAGATATGAGAGGTATTCCCAGAAGTGCTGGTCTCACTGAACTAGCATTGTATATCTCTTTCTTGGAGAATGGAAGCATTATTTCCGCTAGATTCCACCACCAACGAACCATGAACCATGTGGCAATATAGCTTACACCTACTACCAACCAAGAGCCTGTGGCACTTAGGAAGATGCCTGCCAGTGATATAATCATGGCAAAGGCGATTGAATAGGTGGGTGCACCATACTTGTTCGTTCTAGAGAAATGTTCGGGCATGAATCTGTCCATTGAAGCTGCGTACATTGTTCGCGAAATCCAACCATATCCAAGACCGGGTATTGACCCTATTACTGCAAATGCAGGTGCTAGGATGACGAAAGCTGCTAAACCTGGATTATTTGTAAGGCTGGCTGCGAAGAGAGCGACATTGGATGAAAATGGAACAGCATAACCGCTCCATTCTGCCGCAGTGAATTGCCCTAAGAAAACACCGTACGTACTTTGCATTGTAAAGGCTACAGAGCCCCAGAGTATTGGGAAGGCAATACCTGCAATCATTGTACCCCAAAGGGTTGTTTTCGGTGGTTCTGAGACTTCACCAGCATACACTATCAGACAGTAGGGAGCCATCATGGACGCCCAAGCCAGACCAAGGAAGGTTTGGCTCAAATCAAATGGTGGAGGAGTATAACCTGCTGTTGTAGCCGCCGTTTGAATGTTTGCGTATGAACCTGCACCCCAAACTGAATCCCATCGCCCTTGAACGAGGGTCGTTGGAGTCGTAGCAAATAATACTACGCAGGAGATCATACACGCGATGACGATGAATTGAAACACTGTCATAATTTTGGCGTCTAATCCTGGACCAAAATAATGCAACAAACCAAGGCCTACCATGACTGCGACTGCTGTACCAGCTGCGACAGGTACTGTTGCCATTAGCGCCCCTATAGATACAAGACTGGCATTAACCGTCATTGTTCCTATTGTTGTAAATGCCTGTCCAATTGATTGGACCATGAGAAAGCTACTAAGACCAAGTAACATAGCGGTGTTTAGTGAGCTTCTCCAAAGCTCCATTACACCAAATACTGGACCTAGTGTCCTTCCAACGGTCACGTACATGCCACCCGACCGCGGCATTGCAATAAGTAATAATGCCGAAGCCGCTGCTTCTGTAACACTGAAAACACCACCGATAAGAAATGCTAATCCAAGATGAATTCCTGGAAAGATGTTAGGCATGATAGGAACCATCGTCCACAAATAAGGGAGTAGAATTGCCGATAGTGCTACAGCCCATCCCGTACGCATTGTAATCGCTTTCGTAAGCCCTGAACTCGGTCGCACGAAAAGAAGATCTTCTTCACTTTTATTCATTTTTCTAACAATCCTTTTGATTGTAGAGTGAAATACTTCAGATGCTTCTTATCCGATTGAATAATCGGATAAGCACGCGAAAAGGAAATTCGTCTGTATGTATTATATATAGCTTACGTGGGTTTTTAAGGGTCATTCAGTGATAATTGTTGGAATTCCGAGCATACTGCATAATTCATAAAGCTCTTCTCTGACATCACCATGCGCCATTGCTTGGTGATGAGCAATGGTGTCATTCATGAATCGCTCGATATTTTTCACTTTGATAAGACCTCTAGCCACTCCTTCATATCCGAGTGGTTTGTCAGCTTTTTTCTGCTTTTCGGTGGGTATTAGGAGTTCGGCTGGAGCGATGTGCATTCTATAGGTATTATTTCTACCACCAAGTCGTGCTATTGTGACCTTCCCGGGTTTTACCCAGAAATCCAAAATTGTCCCAGTGACGCCTCCTTCTTCTTCAATTGCTACTCCTTCAGGAAAAGTCGTTAAGCCAATATCTTGTAAACTCGGGGCTAACTGTGTGGCAGCTGCACCACAATGATTTACTAATGCAGTGTTTTGTTTTTCATCTAGCGTGGTATATTCGTGGAAAAATGCTGGATTTCCTGTAAGTCTCTGTAAGATAAACATTGAAAGGGCATTATTCACATCACCTTCACAGGAAACCGGAATGCCAAGGTCAATAGCGAGAGAATTAGCTACACAAGCAGAAGAGCCGTAGAATTGTGAAAGTTCAGGATGGCATTTGACTGATACTGCATTAAGGTCGTATTTTTTAATTAGTTTCTGAAGAGCTAACGCGAGTTTAAACGATTTAAACAGGGTTTTTTTCGCGACATGTATTTTTGTTGCTGATTCCACTATCTTCTTCATCGCTTTTTCTGCTTCTTCGTCAGTTATCTTATCCGCCTCACCAATCAAAGTAGAGGTGTCGATGTGGAATACTTCTGGTCCAATGATCTGCCGGACTGCAATGTGATCATAGGTGGCTGAGTACATTCCCATAGTGGGGCTGCCCCCGATTATGCCCACACGGGCTCGTTTTAGCTCCTTTAGCATTGCTGCGGCTCTTGCACGGACTTCAATTCTTCTAAGCCATTTTTTACTGTCAGGTTGTCCAAATACAAACAAGAATTTAATTCCCATCTCGTCCAGACTCTCAGCAACTTCGTGAGCCCCAACTAAGGAAAGCGTTATTGCGTCTGGAACACCCCACACCACAGCAGGAAGGTGTGATTCATTTATCGCCCGAACGACAACAGGTGCCTCCATCCACGAAGCCGTATAATAAATGATCATATCCACATCATCTTGGCTAAGAAGTTTCTGAGCAACTTCTCGCGCTTGTGGCTCATCGAGAACATAATCTGTTCTAATGAGATCCAGATTTAATTTCTGTAAGTTTTCAAACACTTTGTCCGTGAGTTTTTTACACGCCTCAGATAAGAAGGTCTTATGTGAGATTGGCATAAATCCGACTTTGGGCTTTAGTTGCATGGATGATTCACCAAATCATAAAAGGCTTTTAACTTCGATATAAAATTTCGTGCCTTTGGAACTTTTTTTTCAATAATTTTTTAAGGTTAGATATACATCAATGCGATAATGTTATGAAAGCTATTTCTGTAGATCTCGAGAAATGTACGGGTTGTCGGACATGTGAGGTTGTCTGTTCAATTGAACATACCGATGCAGTGTGGCCTGAACGATCTGGAATTCGAATAATGGAGTCGTATCCGCGAGTATTTACAGCGCTTGTTTGCCATCAGTGCGTTGATCCTCCCTGTGTTCCAGCATGTTCTGTGAACGCTCTAGAACTTGCGAATGGAATTGTTTTAGTGAATCAAGATCTGTGCACTGGTTGTGGCGAGTGTGTTGACGCATGTCCCTATGAAGCCATGTTTTTGGACAAGAAGAGTAATTTAGCTGTGAAATGCGATTTGTGTCAGGGGAATCCGACTTGTATCAAATACTGCCCCGATGAAGCGATCTCCCTTGAAGCCACGGCTTCAAATCAAAAAGGAGGGAAAGGATAGCTTGCCAAACGGTTTTGCTGGTGGAACTATTGACATTGATTTAACGAAAGACAAAATCAAGAAAGGTCGATTAAACGTCTCTGAAATGAGAGGACTAATTGGTGGTAAAGGTCTGGGCGCGAAAATTCTTTATGAGAACTTGAAGCAAGGAACAGATCCACTGAGTCCCTCGAACATTATTCTATTCCTGAATGGACCTCTGACAGGTACGTCACCTGCTTGCAATCGTCTTATTGTGGTTACGAAATCACCACTTACTGGAACGTTTAATGATACTTATGCAGGTGGGCAATTTGGATCGGAATTAAAATTTGCTGGCTATGACTATCTTAGTGTCACAGGGAAAGCGGCTAAGCCCGTTTATCTTTGGATTAATGATGATGAGATTGAGATTCGAGATGCAAAACACCTGTGGGGCAAAGATACTCATGAAACAGAACTGAAGATTAAAGAAGATTTAGGTGACGACAGAATTCGAGTTGCGTGTATAGGTCCTGCTGGTGACAATCTAGTAAAATATGCACACGTTAACGTCGACTTATATCGACAGGCTGCAAGGGGAGGAGCTGGCACGGTTATGGGATCTAAGAATCTTAAAGCCGTGGCTGTCAAGGGAACGGGTAAAATGGAATTAGCCGATCCTAAAGGTTACATGGATGCCATCGCTGAAATTACAAAGATCTATATGACTGATTCCGGCGCTCAAGCCTTTACACAATTTGCAACTGCTAGCGCTGTAAACTATGCAAACCTACATGGTTTATTTCCTACAAATAATTTCTATGAAGAAGTTTTTGCGGATGCTGAAAACCTGTCCGGAGAAGCTCAAAGAGAAAAAGTTTGGACACGAGACACCGCCTGTTTTGCCTGCCCAATCCGCTGCTCAAAAATGGCCGAGGCTAAAAAGGGACCATACAAAGGATCCGTTGTTGAAGGGATTGAATACGAAACTGCAGCAATGATGGGATCTAATCTTGGAATCGGAGACTTGGACGCCCTCGTATACCTTAACGAGCTAAGTGACAAATTAGGCCTAGATACTTTATCAACAGGGAATGCAATCGGATTCGCCATCGAATGCTATCAGAAGGGAATAATCACATCTAAGGACACAGATGGCTTAGAGCTTAAATTCGGCGACCCCGAAGTCGCAATTAAACTAACAAAAATGATTGCACACAGAGAAGGCATTGGAGACATTCTAGCCGATGGTGTAAAGGAAGTTGCCAAAGCTTGGAATAAAGGTTCTGAAGCCTTTGCAATGGAGGTAAAAGGTCTAGAAATGCCCGGGTGGTCTCCACGTGGTTCACCAGGGCAAAGCCTTGCATATGCAACCGCGGATAGAGGTGGATGCCACCAACGTGGGTGGCCTATTGCTGCAGAATGTGAAGGACTACCATCGAAATTGGGTGAGCCTCTTCAACGATATACAATAGAAGGAAAACCAGAGTATGTTATAAACGACCAGAACTTCCTTTCTGCCACTTATGCAACGGGTGCTTGTGAATTTGTCCGAACCATTGAGCTGTTTTCCACGGCCGAAGGATTAGTACGATTGATTCCCCTTGTAATCGGGTGGGATATGACCAATGATGAGTTCATGAAAGTGGGTGAGCGAATCTGGAATTTGATTCGGCTTTTCAATCTTCGAGAAGGATTTACTCGTAAGGATGATACTCTTCCCAAGAGAGTGCTTGAAGAGCCTATTCCTTCTGGTCCTTCAAAGGGATTTAATCTTGGTCAAGTACAATTTGAAGAAATGCTTTCAAATTACTATAAACTTCGGGGTTGGGATAAAAAAGGTGTACCTACAAAAGCAAAACTTGACGAACTTGGCTTAGGGCAATATCGCTAATTTGAAAATCCAAACGGAGTCCTTAGATTTATCATTCGAACTAGTCTTTCTAATGTCAACAAATGACTACTTGTTGAACTTATTTATGTGCTCCAAATTTTAGAAGTTAGATTCTCGAAAAAGAGAAATCATCACCTAAATTCTGAAGAGCCGCGGTTAGCAACTGTATGGCGTTCTCCGTATCATCTAGGCTTAGTGTCTCTACTGGACTATGCGTGTATCTTGCTGGAATCGAGAGCACAGTCGTTGGGACCCCGCCCCGCGTTTGGTGTATTGCTGCTGCATCAGTAGAAACGCCAGGCATCACTTCTAGTTGGAACGGAATTTTGTTAGTTTCAGCGGTTTTAACCAACCAATCCACGACACGTGGATGAGCAATTGTCCCTTGACCTATGCTTGGGATGAGATCCATAACTTTGATGGCTGGTCCCTTATCCACTGCTACAGGTGCTTCTCTAAATTCAGTTTCAGGGGTATCACCACTGACAGTGATTTCCAGTACTACAGCCATGTCAGGATTTAGGGTGTAGGTTGCCACTTTCGCGCCTCTTAAGCCCGCTTCTTCTTGAACGGTGGCCACGGGATGAATTGTTGCTTTGTGTTTGACCTTAGCAAGTCGCTTCATAGTTTCAATCATTATAAGCAAACCAATGCGGTCATCTAAGGCCTTACCTGAGACAATGTTACCTTTACCGAGTCGTTTTAATCCTCTATCAAAAGTAGCGATACTGCCGGGTTTGATTCCCATTGCTTCCGCTTCTTCTTTACTTTTAGCACCTACGTCGATGTACATTTGACCTTGGGGTTGGACAGCCCTCCATTGGTCAGCGGGGGTAATGTGAAATGATTTAATCCCTATCACACCATAATAGGAGTCCTGTTCAGTTGAAACAATCACGCGCTGGGCATGCATGATATTTTCTCCAAGGTAACCTAGATTAAAGAATCTCAAATATCCTGAGGGTTCAATGCACTTCACAATAAAGCCGCATTCGTCCATATGGGCTGTGATCATAACGCGTGGCGCTTTTTCTGAAGTGCCTTTCTTGGTTCCGATGATGTTGCCCATCGTATCGATTTGCATTTCATCGACGTAAGGTTTTAGTTCGTCACGAACAATTCCGATGAGTCGATCCTCATAACCGAAAGGAGCAGGAATTTCGACGAGTTTCGCTAATAATTTTTCAAGGTCTTCACTCATTTTGGTTTACCTCAAGATATTCTTCAATCGAGTAGGGCTGTTTTCAAAATGGGTTTGAACTCTTTATACAACCTTTCCATTGTTTAAAAACGACTAGTATTTAACGGTATGAACTTCTTTGTACCATTTGACTTTCTCTCCAATTTTGGCCCGCATTTTCCATCTGCGGCCTTTTGGTTTTTCATCAATTATTTCTTGAAGAGTGTCAATTTTCTTAATAATTACCTCTCGTTCTTGTGGTCCAAGAACATCTTTGAACAGTTCAGATTGAGTGATACGCTTTATCTTCCCCAAATTGAGCGTTATGGTGTAATAGAAGCCCCAATCGTTAGCTACGATATCAGCGATTTGGTTCGCATCTATTTTTTCTTTGTCTTCACTACCAATTTCGTGTTCGAGGAACATCACCAATACGTCTTTTACATCTTTTTCACTAATTTTCACAATTTGGAGCTTTTCTAAAACTAAATCAACTAAAGGAATGGTTGGGTAATCAGCATCTAAATGGAATTTAACTTCATGGCACATATCTAATTTGTCAAAAAATACATCGACGACAAGATCTGTCTTCTCGTGGTGTAATATTAATCGGCCTTTTGGAGCGTATGCACGAGATATACCACGAGCTTTTTGGCGGTATCCAAATCGGTCCAAGAACTTTTTTATTTGTTTTTCCTGTTTTGAAGAGGCAGCAAAATCAATGTCTGTAAACTCCCTGTCTAAAGCCTCGTGGAGTTGACTGTATTTTGGACAGTGAAGTTTTATCGCCAATGCGCCCATAATGCGAAGTTTAATCCCCTCCTTTTCGGCGCTTTCAACAAGATTGATTGCTTCACTAAGAAAATTAGATTGCTCCATTTTGATTCAATCTCCGAATCGAGGTTAACTGGGTGAATATCTATAAATACATTCTCTTGCTAATGACTCCGTAGGACGATTGAAATGGCAAAAGACCCGAAGAAAGGCAAAGGTTCACGAAGTGGACCAGACCCTGAATCAATGTCTAAATTGATCAGTCTTCTTGATGCTTATAGAATTCTTAGATTCGAGGATTTTCGTTGGATTGATAAAACCGTTAATGAGAAGAAGCTTGACCCGCTTTTCACCAAAAATGATTGGAAACCTGTTCGCAAGGTTTTATGGAAAATGGCCACGGTTCCACGTGATATTATGTATGTAAAAACGTTGCAGAAAATACGTTCCATTGTTTTATTTGTTGGTCAAACAATCTTTTTTGGCTTCTTTGTAATCTTGATTTTATCAATTCTCGGCATTCCCCAGATGGCTATCTTTGCGCCATACACTCTCTATTTAGGAATTGCCGCGATTTCAAGCTTTTTGGTAACAATCGTCGCACGTCCTCTTATTGACGGAAAAATCAGCTTTACAATAAACAAGTTTTATGAAGAGCACCCCCAAAGATACGAAAAGCATCGTGCAGCCCTGAAGAGCTTCACACAAAAGCAGATAGATAAATTCCGCTCTTGGGCAATGAGCAATCCAGAGGACTTGGAAAAGAACGAAATGAAGTTGTATAATGTAGATTATTCAGGGATTAGGATAGTAAAACCAGTACGCAGATTTAGAAAGTTTTACGTCGTCAAACTAAAGCTTGAATAATGATAGAATGGATTAACCATCTGTTGCGTCTCTAAAGTATGGAATTATATTCTCGGAAAAGAACCTCTCAGTCTGAATTAGGTCCGGTCCACTATTTTCAATTAGAATTATGTTCACACCGGCTTCTACAAATTTCTCGATTTTGCCAATGCACTCGTCTGGTGTACCAAATATCGCTAAATCATCGACCACACTGGTTGGAACCTGGCTCGCGGCATCATTAACAGCTTTCATTAGTGTGTCATGAGTGATGCCTTTCATTCCACTCTTTCGGAATTCATCTAAGAATTTGAATTCAGGAGTGTCATCCTTTATTCCGAGCCTTTTTCGCTGAAAAGGTTGTGACGTAATATCTGCTATTACCGGGGATTCAACGGCTTTTCTTGCCGCCTCAGAGTCCAAGGATATCGCACAAGCAACATCAAGAAGTACTTCCAAATCTTCTATATTCCTTCCTGCCTTATTTGCGCCCATTTGAACATCTTTAAGGCTTTCCTTGATCATTTGTGGCGTTTCAAGTGCTGTCAAGAAGCCAGTTGCTAATTCTCCGGCCATTTTCCTAGAACGTGGTCCAAAAGCCGACTGATATAATGGCGGATGAGGTTGTTGAATAGATTTTACCTGCAAAAATGCATCATCCAAATTGAAAAATTTGCCTTTGAACGAGACAGGATTATCAGCAGTAGCGACCCAAAGGGATTTTATTACTTGGATTGCTTCCCTTAGTTTTGATACTGGTTCTTCCCATAAAATTCCATAAGGATCCATATTAATGGGAGAGCCAGAGCCGATGGCGAGAACGGCTCTCCCGTTTGAGATTTGATCAAGAGTTAATACTGTTTGGGCGATGACTGATGGATGTCTTCTAAGACAATCTGTGACGAGAGGAGTAAGTTTTATTCGAGAGGTTTCTTTGGCTAATGCAGTCAATATGGTCCAAAGTTCAAAGGCATTTTCTTCGCCCATACTCCAAAAGAGGGTATGATCATAGTAGCATATGAAATCGAAGTTTCCCTTTTCAGCAGATTTAGCTTTTCGAACTAATTCATTCAAGGGGACAATTCCAAGGACCATGCCGAACTGCAGACCTTCTGTCAAATAGATGCACCTTCTTGATTGATTCAGATTAGTAGTTAGGATCGCCTAGTGGAGGAGTCTAGCAATCCTACGAGAATTCTGCCAACATTTTTTGAAATGTGCTTTTCTCTGTGGCACCAAGAGGCATTAAGGGTTTTCGTGGAGGTCCACTATCAATTCCTCTGAGTTCCATACCTGCTTTTATATATTGGACAAATTTCCCACTGCCTTCTACGATATCACCTATTGGCAAGATATTATACCACAAATCTCTAGCTTCTATGATTTTCTCTTTTTCAACGGATAATTCATAGAGTTTTACACAAGTTTCTGGCATAAAATTGGCAATGCCTGCAATCCAGCCTTTAGCACCGAGTACAAAGGATTCAAAGGTGTTATCATCCGCTCCGGAAATTACTATCATTTTTCCCTTAGTAGCTCGAATAATTTGGTGAACACGCCGAGTATCACAAGTGGCTTCCTTAACGTGACGAATATTCTCATATTTTATTAGTTTAGCAAGAAAGTCGGGTTTCAAATCGGTTCCTGTTGTCCACGGATTGTTATAAACTACAATTGGTATTTCAATACTTTCTGCTATATCTTTATAATAACCAATTAGTTCGTCCTCGGTTGGTCTACCATAGTAGGGTACTGTTACCATCACTCCATCTGCCCCAGCATCTTCTGCGTATTTAGAGAGTGCTATCACATCTTCGGTCCGATTCGCCGCTGTTCCTGCAATTACAGGAACTCTTCCATTTGTAACATCAATAACAATTTTAATTACTCTTTTTCGTTCTTCGTCAGTGAGCCGAGAAAATTCTCCCGTGCTTCCCGTCGGAACCAGACCATGAAGGCCACTTTCAATGAGATAGTTCGTATGCTTTTTGAGTGCTTCTTCATTTATTCGATATTTTGAGTCGAATGGTGTTGCCATGGGAGGCATAACGCCTTTGAATGACTTCATTTTAACACAACCAAAATGCAGGTTGTTCACCCATCACTGGTACATGTATTTTAAGGCTTTGTGCGTTCGATAAAAAAATAAATTCCTTACGAACGCAATTCATCCACCTTATCCTAGGATATCCGTTTTTATAAAATAAAGATAACTAGGTAAACGAATCAAAATGCTATTTCTAATATTTTGGGAAACTTACCCCGATAAACTTCAAGAAGTTTTTAAGTTAGCGAAAGAAGGCAAGCTTAGTACACCGCCTGGAGTGAAAACTATAGAAGAATACGGAACGCCTGAAGGTCTATATGTTGAAATCGTAGAAACAGAAAGTGAGGAAGCGCTCTACAAATACGTGATCACCTTGTTGCCATATCATCGGAATGTGGAAGTGAAACTTGCTTTCCCGGCTAAGAAAATTCTTGCTTTGTTCTGAATTACACAGTGAAAAACACGATATTCTGACCCTTTGGAGTTTCTCATCATCTCAATCATTGGTGGGTTTTACGATCCACTAAGCCCTACAGCACACACCTAAAGAGGGGCAAATTGAAAGGTTTTAACTAGCTCTTTAATTATCCTAACAACATAGAACTTTACAGGTTATGTTCATGTGGAATGATATTTCTCCAGATGAAAAACAGGAACATGAACCGTTAATTTCAAAAGCAAAATCTATAATCAAAACAGCTGCTAACCAAGGGGTAATCTTACGGCTTATTGGTGGACTAGCCATACGCAACCATTGTGAAATCATTTATTTTTGCGAAAGGCCCTATGGAGATATCGATTTTGTAGGGTTAAAAAAACAAAGAAAGCAAATTAGTGTTGTTTTTAAAAATCTTGGATACCAAGAAAATAGAACCGTGGCTCAACAAACCTACGGGGCTAGATTACTATTCTATAAAGATACTCCTGAAAATCACATCGATATCTTCTTAGATACTTTCAAAATGGGTCACGAATTCGATTTACGAGATAGACTTGGTTTAGAAGAATATACAATTAGTGTCAGTGATCTGCTTCTTTCGAAATTACAAATTTTTGAAATCAACGAGAAAGATATTCGTGATATCATCACTATGGTCAAAGATTTGCCTATCAGCGACCAGGACAACTCCGGGCAGATTAACATTCAATATATCGCAAATTTATGTAGTAAAGATTGGGGATTGTATCAAGACGTCATCGATAATATTGACAAGTGTCTTCTGCTCATTATACATTACAAGCTTTCAAATGCTGAAGTTAATCATGTCAAAACGACCTTAAAACAAATTAGGGACCACATTGTACACACTTCAAAGAGTCTTAAATGGAAACTTCGAGCGATAATAGGAAAACGAATGAGTTGGCATCACACTGTTGAAGGTGCTCCTGTTACTACTGCAAATATTCGAGACCAAATTCGCGAACATGACCAATCGTCCTTTCAGGATGAAAAACCCAGTAACTGATTAAAACCCGTCATTTTTTCATGCCGAATATTATTGTGGAATATAAAATACTGATGGACGAGTCTTTTTCTCTGGAGCGCGTACTTCCGCTTTCTTCACACGAATCAACTTA
The DNA here is from genome assembly GCA_016839995.1 of Candidatus Hermodarchaeota archaeon. Classification (GTDB taxonomy): domain Archaea; phylum Asgardarchaeota; class Hermodarchaeia; order Hermodarchaeales; family Hermodarchaeaceae; genus Hermodarchaeum. Next base: position 8,103 of record JAEOTD010000121.1, on the reverse strand, counting down.
CTAATTTCACTTTCCGGTTTATCTATGGCTCCAAAATGAATTGCATTGGTTGGACAACACTTCACACAAAAAGGTTCTAATCCCTTCTCTAAACGGTGAGCACAAAGAGTACACATCATAGCGACCCCCTTTGTGTTATCAAGTTTAGGCGCATCATAGGGACATGCATCGACGCATTCACCACAACCAGTACATGTCTCATAATCCACTAATATAATGCCTTCATCTGTCTTAGAAATCGCATCTGTCGGGCAAGCGGGTAGACATAGGGGATTTTGGCAATGGTTGCACACTTCAGGACGATAGTGCATGGATAACTCTGGATACTTCCCTGATGGCATATCCATATGTTTCCCACCAATGGTTTGTACAATAATCCAGGATCCTCGATCAAGTCCATTTTCGATTTTACATGCTAAGCTGCAAGTATGACAACCTATGCATCGCAATAAATCAAAGACTAAACCATATTGTTTTACCAACATTAGACCCTCCTCGTTTTTTTGATTTCAACTAGACAATCAAAGTAGGAAAAATTCGGTATCGCTAGCGCCGGGTTTATCTTTTCGTGAGTCAGATCTTGATAACTCCCTTTGTCGAACTGTTTTGCCCACCATCCATGATGAATGTCAACAACACCTGGTCGGATGCCCTCGTTTAACCGGGCTTTCAATTTAACCTCACCTCGGTCATTAAAGACAGCGACCAAATCGTCATCAGTGATATTCCGTTTTTTGGCATCTACTGGGTTAATCTCAACATATGGTTCAGGATTAATCTCGAGTAAATCGGGATTATTCGCAAAGGAGGTGTGAACATGAAAACGGCTATGTGATTGTAGAAAGATAAGCGGATACTTTTTCGCTAACTGGTTTTGTGGAGAGCCTTCTTCAGGCTCGATGTATATCGGTAATTCTTGACCGAATTCAACACCCCGTTCAACATAAAATTCAACACGACCCGAAGGGGTGAGGAAGTGTTTGTCTAGAAAGGAAACGTGCGGTCGAGTGACCTCAAGAGCAATCGCTCCTTCTTCTTTTAATCTGTTAAGCGTTATGCTGTCAATATTGACAAGTTGTTCGATATACTCTTCCGCACTTTGATTGAAATAGTCTCCAACCCCTAAACGTTTAGCGACTTCAACTGTTATTTCAAAATCTGATTTCGATTCATAAAGTGGGTCTATAGCCTTTTGCTGTAATTGCACGTACGGAAAGGGTCCAACTTGAATATCAGTCGTTTCAAATGACGAACATACGGGGAGGACAAGGTCAGCATATTGTGCCGTCTGAGTCAGAAACCTATCTGCTACCACAATGAAATCTAACGCTGGTAAAATCTCATCTATGATTCTATTTGCATTACTGTGTCTGAAAAAGTTCCCTCTATATACCCATAGTGCCTTAATCGGATATGGCTCCCCATTTGGTATTGCATCATACATACGAAGGGCATCAAGAAATTTCGGCTTTTTTCCATCCGGGAACCCCCACCATTCCTCATTTAGACAATGGGTTGGGTCAGAAAGAAAGAAACCACCTCCCTTTATTCCAATTTGACCTGTTATGCTCATCAACGTAAAGAGACTGCGATAGGTGAGATTACCAAAATACCAACGGTCTAGACCATACAATAATCCCATTGATGCCGGTTTTTTTGTTGCATATTCTTCTGCAAACTGCTTGACAACTTCTGATGGAACACCAGTGGTTTTTTCGACAGTTTGCAGGTCATATTTACTTGCAAGATCAATCAATCGCTGAAATGCCGGTTTGCAGGGAACACCGTTGACCAAGTAAGAACCAGTTAGACTCGCGGTTTTTGCCGTAGTACTAGGAACCCCTTTGTTTTGGGTTGGGTCCCAAACCAAGACATTCTGAGATTCTTGCCCATTCTCATTTTCTTCTCGTAAAAAGAAGCGCGTATCGTCTCTAACTAGAAAAGGTCCAACCGTATAATTGGTGAGAAACTCTTTATCATAGAGCCCTTCAGATATTATTATGTTCAACAAACCCAATGCCAAACATGTATCAGTTCCGGGTCTAATCGGAATCCATGTATCTGCTTTTGATGCGGTAGGAGAAAATCTAGGGTCAATTACAACTAGTTTGGCACCCTTTTCCATCGCATCAAAAATAAACCGCATATTATGGGGGGCGGTTTCAGCAAAATTTGCCCCCCAAATCACAATTAATCTCGAATTAAGACAATCTGCTACTTCATTGCTACCACCATAATGATATTTTTCTGTGGGACTGGCCCACCACGCTGTACCAAACGTATCTAAGCTAGCTTGTGGACCCGTTGTGTCTATGCCATCTCCCATACCTTCACCAATTAGTGTGCCTTGGAGTACACTTGCTAAGCGTTTCGGAGCATCGGATAACCGGCCAAAGGTTCCTGCCCCCTTAAACCACGCAACCGCGGTTGACCCGTAATCTCGTATTATCCGTTGAAACTGAGACGAAATCAAATCAAATGCTGCATCCCAAGTTATTTGATTCCATTTTCCCTCACCCCTTTTTCCCACCCTTTTAAGCGGGTGCTTAATCCTATCTTGGTGATAGACCTGGCTTATTTGGGATAACCCCTTTAAACAAATTCGATTAAATCGTGGATCTGGAAAGTTTGCTGGCTCAATCTTTACTAATTTTCCATTCTTAACATGAGCTAAAATCCCACATGACATCAAGCAATGAGGGGGGCAAAATGTTCGGATTGTCTGATAGCTCGATTGGCGTCTTGACATTTCCATGCACCTTAAGAATGTACATTCCTGAACTTAATAGAATAAGCTTTTAAAAAATCATTTAACCAATACAAATCAAGTGGGATAAGCCTATAACGCTTATAGAACAGCAGACATCGATATCATACAAGGGACCAATACAGTATTTGAAAAGAGTACGACGAATACAGAAATTGAGATCGTAGGCGATGACATTTCAAATCTTGATGACTCGAAAACGGCTCCTCAAATATCAATAAGAGTAACTTTCAGCCGCAATTTTGGTCATACGACTAAGAATCTTGAGATGGCACCTTGAATCTCTAAAAATATAATCAGATTTTTCTCTTTTAACTGCAGTACAAATTCTAATCAAGTATGTGTTATCTTCCTTTCAACAGATATGTCTTTGATTCATACCATTACTTTTCGCACTATAGTGATAAACTTTCAGCGTTTCAGTTTGACATTGACAAGGTTGATCATATCGTCTAGGGTGGTTGTGGCGTCCATTTCCTCGGTGGAAATGAGTTCGGTGCGTTTACTATTTTCAATTAGGAATGCAACGGGATAGGTGACATCGGTACAGTCATATTGGGTGCAGAATTCGTCACGATGGAGAAATTCAACGGGTACCCCTAATTCGTTGATATAAGTCTTCCATTCTTTTTTCATGCCAAGGTTACCATAAGTGACTGCACAGAGGCTGCAGGGATAAGTGGAGGGTCTGACGACTTTGTGGATGGCATCTTTCAAGGCATTGAGTTTTCCACTGTCAGCATTATAGACAAAAACTAGTCTTGACTGCGTCATAGAGTTTCAACAGAAACCGCTCAGTTTAAGGCTATGCTATTCACGAACCCGTTTCGTTTCCGTGAAGCCGTGAACTTTTTTAACCCCGCCATTAAGATGGTGCGCGGAGGATTTGTGATGACTTCGATTGTGAATGTGTTATTGGACAGTTTCGAACTGGAAGCCAAACAAGCCCGTTGTGTCCTCAACGTGATCAAAGATAAGGACCTGAAATATACTCCTAACAAGAATCTCCGACCCCTTGTTGACCTTGCCAACCACTTGGCCCAGATTCCCATCATCGATCCCAGCATCTATGACAGCACACTCGGTGATGCCGAACAAGCGCGTGCTCGCGAGCATGAATTGAACCGATCCACGATGCCCGACATTCTTGCGGTCTTCGATGAAGGAGTTATCGCCGTCAAGAAACGATTCATAGGGATGGAGGAAAAGGAGTTCTTTGCCAAGACCCTCAAACCTTTTTACGAAACGGGTTCGGAGCGAAGCTGGGTGAATTTCTTGCCGGATATCATTACTCACATTGCGATGCATAAAATGCAGGTCTGGATGTACCTGAAACTCGCTGGGGCACCGGTCAACATGATGACCTACTATGGGCATCACTCCGAATAGCTTCCACCACCTCATTCTACCAGAAGGGGATCGTGAAAATATCTCCTCGATTATAAAAAGGAAGAAGAGGGGAGATGCGTAGGGTGCATCTCGCCATCTTCGAAAGTAATGAGGGGTTGTTTACACTTGGTTTTTCACTGGTCAAGTTAGAGGAGTTTTTCAACAATTTTTGTCAGTTCTTCTAATGTGAAGGCTTTCATGGTCGTCGTTCTAACATTTCCACCGGCCCCTAACGTCAAGAGAAACTGCATGGCTACCTCGTCAGTGGGACCTTCAGCAATTGCTACGTAGTCGTATTCGCCCATCGTCGCATAAAACGCAATTATTTTTGCCCCGAGTTGCTTCAGGTATGCCGTTGACGCCTCAAACCGTTTCGCAAAGTTCTTCATGTCTTTGATGCCTTGTTCCGTTAATTTCATCAAGGAGATATAGAGTGGCAATAAGCTCCCTCCACTGTGAATTTCGCAACGGTGCTACTTAACTCCCATCGGTTTACTCCTAATTACAAGGTAATTGGGAACTGCGCAAACGCGTGAGGGGCTCTTCAAGTCCTTCTTAATTAGGGTTTGAACATTAGCGCCATTTCTTTGAGGGCTTGGACGACGCCACGGCGCATCATGTAACGGTAGCAGGTGCGTTTGACTTTGTTGGAGGAGAAGAGTCCTGCGATTCGGCGGCTCCAGGAGCCAAAGAAGTTTCGATAGCATTGATAAAGTTCGTGTTGAACCTCACCGCGTGAAAGGTGTTCGGTGGGCATGATGGCATGCACCATGTCATGGTGGGCCCAGTTCTCATCTTCAATCCAGCCATTTCGTTTGGCAGTGGTATATATTTCGGTTCCGGGGTACGGCGTTAAGATCATGAAAATGGCAATATCGGGATCGACTTCGTCAATCCATTGACGAAAGGCTTCAATTGACTCATAGGAATCGCTGTGTTCACCGATAATCGCGGTCGTCTGTGACATGATGCCATTTTGTTTCAGCAGCTTCATCGCCTGTTTAGCCATACCTGGCTCAAGGCCTTTTCGGTAATTTTCGAGCGTAACGGGGTTATAGGTTTCCACACCAGCCATTGCCCAGTGAAGCCCCGTTTTTCGCATTTTCGGCAACAAGTGTTGATCTTTGATAATATCATCAGCTCGGATCTGCATAAACCACAACAAATCATCCTGAATACCCCGTTGTAGTAGTTCGTCACAAAATTGATCCATCCAATCTCCGAGGGCTAGATTATCATCGGTAAGCCATAAGAATCGACTGTCAAATTCTTTGTACACGTATTCAAATTCATCGGCAACCCGTTTTGGAGATTTACGTCGACAGCGTCCCCAATAGCGCCATTGGGTACAGAAGGTGCATTTGTGATCACATCCTCGCGAGGCTTCGATTAATGCATAGGGGTTCTTTCTCCCAGCCATCATGAGAAAGTGGTAGTCTTTCATGTGCTCTCTCACGAAATGATATCCAGGATAAGGAAGGGTATCCAAATCGATGATAGGTGCACGATCCGGTGTGTGGACGATTTTCCCATCATGTCGGTAGGTCAACCCGTTTACCTTCGCAAGTGGACGCTGTCCGTCTATCGCTTGAACTAATTCTAACAGCGTTTGTTCTCCTTCTCCCCGAACCACATAATCGATTTCAGGATAGGTAGCAAGCGACTCTTCAGAGAGGGCGGAAAAATGGATACCCCCGACCACAGTGACGATATCGGGATTGATTTTCTTGGCTAATTGTACTGTTCGTGCCACAAGATAGGTGTTCGCTGACGAAAGGGCACCCGGACATACCATATCCGGTCGAAAGTCGGTGATTCGGTTCTCCAAGCCATCCCAATATAGTCGTTCCGCTTGACAATCTACGACCTTGATCTCTATGTTTTCGATATGCGTTTCAAGATAGGCGGCCAAACATAACAATCCAAATGGGGGTGGTCGGTATTCGCCCATTATGAACCAGTAATCCTTTGGGGGCTCTATAAAGAGAACACGCACGACATCCACTCCAGATTGTTACGTTACATGTTTTTCCTTTAAATATCATAGAGATACTGCGAGAATAAGAAATGCTGGAAAATTCATGAAAACAGCACAGTTATTGACTTAGAGCCTTGTTATGCAGAATGAAATAGACTGACCGATACCGCTCAGGATGCTTCTCATATCCGTTAATTTCTTCTTCGGCTTGGTAGAGTGCGGTTTTCAGCTCAGGATCAGTGGGGTTGCTTCGACGAATCTGTTGGACTTCATGGCTGAGTGGTTCATAGTAGGTATTCCACCACACTTCTTTCCCGAGCAGAAACCAGTCAATTAAACGGTACCCATAGGTCGTAATATCACGTTTTTTCTGGTCGAGGTTCCCCACCGCATCGTGGACCACCAAATAGCCATCGGGTTTGAGAAACCGTTTCCAAGTTTTCAACCCCTGTCTGAAGCCGATGACGAAAATCGAGCCCTCGGCCCAGAGCATATCAAAACTGGCAGCTGGGAAGTCCATAGTCTTCAAGGAACCCTCCACAATGTGGATTCGTTTTTCTAACCCTGCGGCTTTCACCTTTTCTTGTAATCGCTGTAAGGCTTTAGTATCAATGTCGAGCCCTGTGACTTCTCCACCACTTATTCGCGCCAGTTCAAGGGTGGGAACGCCTGAACCACACCCAATGTCCAAAATTTTGGGAGTGTCGATTGGTGGGATTTGTAGAAAGGCGCGGTGGAGGTGTGTGAGAAAGGGTTGTCGGAGTGTATCTTTGAGCAGTTCGAATCCTCGTTTATCAGTTATCATCGCGGCGTCACGTGTTAGTTTTCAAGACAACTTGTCCGTCTTTTCGGGTCATCATCTGTAGCATGGTATGGGCCTTGTTTGTGAGCGCGGTCTTTTCTTTACGTCCGATGCCCCCAAAGAGTTGAATTGTCAGGGTTTCCCCAGGCTTCTCAAAGACCCGATTCCAAGTCCCAAGGATTTTGCCATTGACCCAGACGGTGGGTTGGGCTTCACCTTTGACGTACACCTGGTTTTCGTGTTCACTTTTCACGAATCGGTCACGGAACCAGTACCCCTTCGGATATGGATCCTCATAGGGCAGTAGAAGTACAGGGAGTGCACGGGGGGCTTTGAACCGTTTCATCGCCTTATACTCGGATTTTAACATCATGTACTCGTGGGGGTATCCTTTAATCTGGATTGGCTCTAGCTCGGGTTCAAGTGCAGTTAATACTGTCCGAATTTGTCCTTTGCCAACTCCGATCCACCAAATCACATCCTCTTCAGTGACTGGTCCAAAGATACTGATATAGCGTTTCACCAGTTGCAGTTGCGCTTCTTCAGTATTGACGGATTCGAGGTCCAGTTGGGGATAGATGGTACGTCTCAACGCGTAACGGTTCGCGTGTCGGGTCAGCAGCGAATCCGAATACTTCTCACTGAAGACCTTCCCTTGTTGCACCAACACCGTCATGACGACGTTCACATTGGACATGCGGGCCACTTGTTTACCCGCAGGGAGTTCAATGGTGCGGATTAACCCTGGGGACATGGTTTGTTTAATGATTCGGAGGGGTTGGGGACCATCCTTAAGGGCTTCGTAGATGGAATCCGCGATGCGCTGAAATTCGGAGTGGGGAATCCCCCAGACCTTGAGGTACCGCTCACTCTCAAATTTCGCCGCTCGTGTTGCTTGGAATACAATGGGCGCGAGTGTTATTGGGAGAATGAACAGGGTGTGCCGCATGCTTGAGAGGCGAATCAGGTTACGGTTGACGTACAATTCGCGATCGAGTAACCCTCGCTGAAACTGCTTCATTCGCGCAAACAAGGACAAGTAGGGGGTGGAGGCACTGGTGGCATGCAAACCGAGGATGTCCTTGACAACCTCGAGCACACCATCCGCTAGCGATGAGTCTAGTAGATGCTGTTTATGAAGGAGATATTTTGTGACTATATCTTCTT
>JAEOTD010000120.1 GCA_016839995.1 Candidatus Hermodarchaeota archaeon | reverse complement strand
TCTTGGGCACGCTTGAGTGTTTCTTCAGAAATCTCCTCTACTGATTGGTGAGCATAGTACGTATCATAGAGGGCCTTGTAATGACCTCCTAGTGCAAGGAGCTCCTCATGGGTGCCATGTTCGATGAGTTTTCCGTGTTCGAATACAAGGACTCGAGACGCATGTGCGATGGTTGTTAGCCGATGAGCAATAACCACCGTAGTTCTTTTCGAAAACAATTGTTCTTGAGCGGCTTGCACCAAAGATTCTGAGTAGGCGTCCAAGCGACTGGTTGCTTCATCTAAGATGAGAATCTTGGGGTCGGCAAGCATGGTTCGTGCAATTGAAATCATCTGGACTTGCCCCGCGCTCAGGTTCTTCCCTCCCTCGGTGAGCATTGTGCCGTAGCCTTGGGGGAGAACCTCGATGAACTCGTGCGCTCCAATTAGGGTGGATAGTTTGAGAATTTCCTCATCTGCGGCCTCAGGGCGTCCATAGCGGATATTTTCCATAACGGTGTCGTCAAACAAGTAAGGTTCTTGGGCAATCAAAGCGACGTTATCATGGAGCGATTCAAGGGTTACTGCTCGAAGATCTTGGTCACCAATTTTGATACTTCCATTTTGTGGATCATAAAATCGGTTTATGAGGGCTGCAATTGTGGTTTTGCCAGCGCCTGTGTGTCCTACAATTGCCACTAATTCACCTGGCTGGACCGTGAAATCCACATTGTCTAACACCTCAGCGCCTTCAATATAACTGAAGCTTACATTGTCGAAGGTGATTCCGTCACTCTGTGTGCTGAGCGGTACAGCTGTTTCAGTATCTTGGATGGATGGTTCGGTTTCAAGAATGTCGAGAAGACGATCCATGGATGCTAAGGAGGCTTGGAATTGGGTAGCCATCATGCTCAAACTCAACAGGGGCCATAGGAATCGTTGAACAAGAATTACGCCAAGAAACACTTCACCGAGTGTAAGAAGCGGTGCTGATCCAACTGCAAGGCTTCCAGCGACAAATAAGACAGCAGCTACGGCGGCAATTGCGGAGGCTCGAACCATAGGCTGTAATGCCGTCATAAGCATCATGAATCGGAATCCATGGCGATAGGATTCCTGGTTCAGTTTATTTAGGAGAGCAGCTGTTTCGTCTTCTCGGTTGAAAGCTTTGGCAATATGAATACCGCTGAGGTTTTCAGCTATTTGTCCGGAGACAAAGCCTGTTGCACGTTGTGAAGCCAACATAGTTCGTTGTCCCACAGTTCCGAAAAGAACGACAATGATTATGACAACGGGAACGACGACTAGCGAAGTGAGAGCAACAAGGGGGGAAATAAGCCACATAATGATAAAGGTGGCAACCAGCAACAGCAACTGACTAGAAAAGTCAATGACAATCTGAATACCTACAGCAAGATTGTCGGTATCTGTGGTTACACGAGACGTAATATCTCCACTTTGTTTTTCTCGGAAATAGGATAAATCTGCTTGGACGAGTTTTTTGTAAATGTCTTGCTGCAGAGATCGGATATATCCTGCTTGAGCGCCTGATAATATCCAAGTATACATCGAGCTCAGAAGCCAACTTGCTGCACGTAAGCCCGCGTAGGTGATTCCTAAGAATAGCACAGCAGTTAATGGAGCCCCTGGGACGAGAACGAGGTTTATTCCGTTGGCGAGAATGAGCGGGTCAATCGCACGAAAGATTGTGGCAATGATGGTCAAAGTTGCTGCAATAACAATGAGCTTCTTGAAACGCCCGAGGTATCCGAACTGAGCTCCCAATAGAGCACGGAGGGAACGACTCCGTTTGTATCGCTGACCAGCTAACGCCGTGGGACCTCGATGTCTTGCCATCAGTGTCTCCCCTCCTTAGCTCTTTTTGAGGCATAGGAAATCGCACCAGGTAAGCGTTCGAAAATTCGACGGTAATGGTCAGAGGTCTGAATCAAATGGTCGTGAGTGCCAGTCGCAACGATTTCTCCTTTATCGACAATAACAATCATATCCGATTCAAGTAGGGTTCGAAGTCGCTGAGTGACAGTAATACTTGTACGATTCTTCATCACTTCATCAAGAGCCTTGCGTAGTGAGTATTCAGTTTGGGCATCAATTGCACTTACCGAATCATCCAGTAGGAGAATCTTGGGATTCTGTACTAAGGTTCGCGCAATTGCCAATCGCTGCCGTTGACCCCCACTCAACGTCATTCCTCGCTCACCAATTACGGTGCCATACCCCTCTGACAGTTTAGTTATGAACTCGTGGGCTTGGGCTTTCTTCGCGGCGTCAATGATTTCTTCTTCACAGGCGTCAACACAACCAAACCCAATGTTATCATGAACACTCATTCGAAACAGGAAGATGTCCTGTTCAACGAGTCCGACTGCAGCTCGTACATTCTGAGTATGGACATTGCGGAGATCAACTCCTCCAACAAGAACGCGTCCGCTCGTTGGGTCATATAGACGCAAGAGGAGTTTCAAAATGGTGCTCTTTCCGCCTCCTGGACCTCCAATGAGGGCTACACGAGAACCAGTGGGAATGGTGAGGTTGATGTTTTTCAGGGCATAGGAATTATTTTGCCCATTTTCACTAGTGTATTGGAAACTAACATTTTCAAAGGTGATGTCCCCAGTCCAATCGGTATTTGTTACTCCCTGCTCGGGTTCTTTGAGAGGATCCTTCCAGTTTAAGACATTAATGATTCGTTGAGCATTGACATACCCCCCGCGAATAACAAGAAGAAAGCGAGGAAGCATGAAACTGAATCCTTCAATTGCTGCAAAAAGCCCAAGACCCGTGATAAGTGTCCCAACGGTCCACGTTCCTGTAATAACCAGATTTGCACCATAAATGAAGGCTAACGTGGTTACAGTAATGAGAATCAGAGTTGGAATATAGAAGGCTCCCAGTTTTCCTTCTCGAGCCATCAATTGCTCATACGCTCCAGCTGCTTCACTGAATTTTTCTTGTTCTCGGTCTTCTGAACCAAAGGCTCGAACAACTTCGATTCCACGGAACACCTCTTGGCTAATGGCCGTGATTCGTTCATTTTGCTCGGAACGTTTACGACGAACCGGTTCGACTTTCACAGCATAGCGATACGCGAAGAAGAGGTAGAGTGGAGTACCTATGACTACAACGACTCCTAACCATATGTCCAATAGTGCAAGAAAAACTGAAGCGATAATTAATGTGCCAATTGCTGAAATGATGTTGCGGAGAGCGGGATTTAATGAAAAGCGAACCCAACGAACATCCTGCATTGCCACAGCGAGTAATTGTTTGCTATCGACTTGATCATGAAAGGTCATGCTGTTTTCCTGAACTAGTTCAAAGAATTCTTGACGGGCGTCTCTTTCCCACCGGAGAGTAATGATAGCAAAGGCATAGCCCACGAGAAGAATGGTGACAAATAGGGCCGCAGCAATGCCAAGAATGAACCATACATGTGTGACGAACGCTTGCGTGAACCCATCTGATTCAAGGATATTGATGGCATTACCAATGATAATCGCAGGAAGGGTAAGCAGATACGATGCAAAGAGCGCAAGTACTGAGGCTACCACGGTGACGCCCGGATAGCGGCGTAACGCTGCAAGTTGATAGCGAGTTGCACTCTTATATTTTACATGAGACAGAGTTCACACCCCTCGGTTATGACTCAAACATTATTCAGATATCTCGTCCAACAGGATAACTTTGCTTTTAGAACCATCGCTTTTTCCGGAAATATCTAGAAGTGATGCGGTTCAGTAATACTACGTGAATTCAAAAAGCTTCGGGCTGACTGAAACTTCTTTTCCTTTCCAACAGAGTTAGCTGAAACTAGTCATGAGCCAAAGGCTGAAATAACTCTAATTGTCAATGCATAGCTACTTCACGGTGGGATTCGACACTATGTTAGACCTCCTGCAATGGTTACTTGCTGCTTCTGGGATTTCGGGATTTGAAGCACCTGTTCGTGATGCAATCCGAGAGAGCCTTGGAGACAAGTTACAGTTGGAAACAGATTCCTTGGGCAATCTTTTTGGGAGCATCGGTGAAGGCGAACCGCATATTCTGCTCATTGCACATATGGATGAACTCGGATTTGTTGTAACCCATATTGAAGAAAATGGGTGCCTCCGATTTCGAAAAATCGGAGGAATTGACGATCGCCTCCTTCCCAGTCGTCCAGTGATTGTCCATACACAATCAGGACCAGTCCGCGGCGTAATCGGTATGGTTCCTCCCCATTTAATGATTGACCGATCTCAAATGAAAAAAGTCATCCCATGGCAGGAACTCCAAATTGACTTATGTACTCGAAGTCGGGAAGAAACCGAAGCTCTTGGTGTACGACTTCTTGACCCAATCACTTTCCAGAAGGACTCGTTTGTACTTCAGGGTAAATACCTGTGTGGACGGGCTATCGATGACCGCTTCGGATGTGCTGTTCTTCTCAAACTAGCGAAAATGCTCGCCAAGAAGTCACTCAACAGGAAAATCACCTTCGTGTGGAGTGTTCAAGAAGAAATCGGATTACACGGGGCTACCGTTATCGGCAATCGCTTTACTCCAGACATCGTCATTGCTGTCGATTCCTACGCCACCGGAGATGCTCCTGATGTTCCATACCATCTAGCTCCTGTGCGACTTGGTGATGGACCCGTTCTCCGATTACTGGATAATCGGGCGATAGCTTCTACAGAACTTAGGAAACAGTTTGAAGCTCTAGCCAAGAAACACTCTATCCCCCTACAAGTCGGAGCAACTGGAGGAGGAACAGATGGGTCAGCAATTCAACGCGCAGGAACAGGAGCCCATATGATGGCAATTTCAGTCGCGGTACGATATCTGCACTCAACTGTTGAAATTTGCCATTTAGAAGATTTGGATAATCTTGTAACACTGCTCGAAACCAGTGTCCAAGATCTCAAACTTCCGTAACTGCCCAGCATCTTAAAAGACCCTTTATCATAAAATCGATTAAAAAACGTGAAACTCATGATGCAACCCACTGATCCAATCACAATTCTCATTGAGGGATTTCTTCACTGGGTACAGTTTTGGGGACCCTACATTCTGCCAATTCTCGAATTGATTGTCATCTGGATTATTCTAATCTTCACTGCCTCTCTCGTCACCCGGTTCCTCCGAAGACGGGCGACCCGTGGTGGAATCCCTGCTGACGCCATTAATGGCCTCATTCTTGCTATCAGATTAATTTTCATGTGGATTGGAGTCGTAGTCTTTACTGCGTTTTTACCAATCGAGTTGATGGGCTGGGTCGTCCTCATCGTCGGAGATGCGTCCGTCATCATCGGTCTAGCCGTGGGGATTGCCATCGGCGCTGCCATGCGGAACTTCGTTGCAGGAATTTACGTCCTCTTCGCAGATCCCTTTGATGTTGATGACTATGTTCGGATTGGCTCCAATGAAGGAATTGTACTTGAAGTCAGTATGAACTATACAAAACTCAGAGCCATCGATGGGTCCATCACCTTAATTCCAAATAGTACTGTAATGAGTTCCTCAGTAACGAATTTCAAATTTAATCGCAAACGACGGCACACGAAAAAAGAGGAGGACGAATCCTCGGAAAGTGCATCATTGCCCTCACGGATTAGACGAAGTATCAGCAAAGTTATGGAGCCTTCCGATCTCATCCAATACACGCTAGATCTTAGGTTTCCAATCAAAGTGGAAGAAGAAAAGTACGCAGAACTCCTCTCCAGCGTGTGCAAACGTTGGAAACGGAAATTCAAGTTTGAACCAATATTTGCATTAGTTTCAATCAGCCATGTCGCTTTTACCTATGCTATAACCATCTTCGTTGATGATCCGCAACTTCTCCTCGAATATCGCTCTGATTTCATAAAAGATATTGCCCGAACTGTCCACTAACGACGTTGGACACAAATGGGTCCCATTCAACTCACTATGCGTCCTGAAAATGAAAAATCATTATTAGCTAGGTAATAATATTTGCCTGGGCCAAACGTTTGGTGGACAACCGACTATGTCCAATGAAAAGAGAGCCATATCCATCGGCGTCCCTGCACTTGATACACTATTGGGTGGAGGACTTCGACGAGGGACAACCTGCCTCCTTGAAGAATTACATGGTGAATCCAGTGGATTAACGGGAATCATTGGAAGAGAATTTCTTTCATCTGGTATTGAACGTGGAGAAGGCGGGGTAGTACTCTTATCAGAGCACACAGTAAAAGAGTTTCAAAACCAACCCGGTGCCCAACGCATAATTTCCAAGGCTAAACCAAATCAATTCATTTACATGGATGCCCTCTCATCAATGACTTATGGTGAGCCTGCCCGTCCCAGCGATGAGGAGAACGGTATTATCCGCTGTTCAAATGTTCGGTACGCAGCAAAATTCTACGAAGAATGGCGAACTACAGTGCGCCGCTTTGAACATCCCCTGATGTTCATTGATTCGTTAAGTGTTCTCTTGCATTCTATGGAATCCGATAAGGTGGCTTGGCGATTTTGGCTCAGTCTTCTCCCTCTGATACGTCACCGCCAACTTACGGTTGTGGCTTCCTTTTATCCAGAAATGCATTCTCCTGCCTTTGTAGAAAGTGTTGAACGCATCTGTGATGCACTTATTCAATTCACTGGAACACCTGAACCGAACGGGAAATTTGGTCGGGTAATTCAGGTCATTAAGAATCGAGGCTTATCCTTTGATGACCGTAAACGCAGTTACGAACTAGAGGACTCCGACTTCAAAATCTCCTAAAATCCGTGTCCAGCGTACAATTTCTTCGAAGACGAATATTTTGAATTACTAACAGTATGTTTTTCAAACATCCTGCATTTTTCTGACTCATCACAAACCCTATAGGGAGAAAGCTGGCATAGACATGAAAACTCCCT
>JAEOTD010000119.1 GCA_016839995.1 Candidatus Hermodarchaeota archaeon | reverse complement strand
TAGCCGGGCTGGTTTCAATGAATCGGGTTTGATCCAAAGCACTTGGTATCAAGGTTGTGACCGGTGGAGGACTGGGACGCATTTTAATGACTTGTTGCACGAATTCCCGAGTAATTCGATCACCTGCAGGGGTGTCTTCTTGAAAGGCCATGGTGATGATGTTTTCGCAGAACCGCAGAGTACTTCGGGGATAACCACGTGTATGGAGATGAATTTCCTCAATAGCTTCGGAATTGAATGGGGTTAGTCCTTTACCTCCAAAATGCTTGATCCGTTCGCGAATCATTTGCTCTGTTTCTTTGGGGGTTAGGACTTCATTGCCTTCAGGACCTTCGGTCTCTAAGGCAAATTCTAAGGTTACTCGTTCAGCAACCGGTGGGAAGATGCTGGTGAGGGCTTGCGTAAACCCAGTGAGCCCAGCAACAAAAACAACCATAGCGGGTAAATCGCTTAAGACGCGTAACCAGCGAACAGTCTTGCGCTTTTCAGCTTCAATGGTTTCTGAATCGTCCTGGGTTAACGCTAGTGATTGTCCATCATCGATTAGCAAGACTATCCGCAGCTTGCTCTGCCCATAAAATTCCCGCACTTTGGCAGCCATAGCATCGACTAGCGTAGGGACGGTTGTGGTTTTCTGCATTAGTTGCCCATTTATCAACGAAATCAGAGCTGAACTCAGAATAGTTGAGTTAAGGGGCTCGGAGATGAGGAGAGGAACCATTCCTTTGGATTTTGCCAAGGAATCGTTTAACCATCGCAGAATATGGGTTTTTCCGGTTCCACGTCCCCCTTCAATAAGAATGATATTACCAGTCCGAAGTTGGACGGTTAATGGGTTTAGTAGTCGTTTTTGACCAGCAAACACCTCTGGCATGACATCAATTCGGAATGGAAAATCCGACCAGCCGAGACTCTTCAATCGCTCATCAAAAGCGAACATCTTCCATCACCATTGTTTGAGGTGTTTATCCACCCAGATTGTTTGTTCACACGCTTCTCCCAGATTTCACCAAGCTATGCATCCAGTGAGACGCCGTCTCCCATTCGCCCCAGGAAATTATTGAAGGCAAAGGCACAGACAACTTCGATGCCGCCAGTTGGATCATAGACGACCATTTCCTTTCCAATTGGACAGAAGAGAGCACAATAGCCACCATCTACCAGGTGACCATTTCGTTGGCACTCAAAGGTCCGAGCGGTTGGAGTGATCAGTTCTAGAACCGCTGTGGCATCCATTTGGGCAATAGCTTCTTGTAGTCGAAGTTTTGGTCGAAGCGCTTTGGCTTTGTCACTCACGCATTCCTCACTCCTCGTTTTTGTTTGGCAAGTAGTTCATCTTCTCGTAGTTGTGCAATTGTTCGGGCAATCCGGACACGAAGCGTCGCGGTCACCAGGGGCATCGCCTCTTTGAGTTGCTCCTCGATGCTGGGTGCCTGGAGACTGGCCAACGCGTCCGATTGAGCTTTCCCAGACGCCGACGCTTTTTCGGTTGCCATCGCTCACGTTACCTCATTGAGTTTCATTGATATTCATTCATCTTCATTTGAGTACATATAAAGCTTCGCATGTTTTCTACACGTCGTCTAAGGGGCTTAGAAAAGCTTATTGTCAAAAAATGCATGAAAAAAGGAACCTATAGAAATGGCTGGTTGTGGAATAGAATTCCATAAAAAAGGCATATTACGGTTAATTTTTGAAAAATAAAATTAAGTCGGTCATTATACATGCTAAATGAACATTAGAACCCCCCGATTAGATTTTGATATTGGGCGCGGAGTAACAGCCAGTCAAATCTTAAAAGTCGATGCGCGCCAAATGACTTAATCAGAATCCGTGGAGGAGGTTGTTTCTGAATCTTTGTCCGTTGGATGGGTAAGGATGGATTCTTGGGAGAGGTAGGTGAGGAGTCGGAAACGTTCAGAGTCAAGATGGAGTAACTCCCGTAAGTGTTCAAGGGTAAAGTGTTGGGCACTTCGACGTAATTCAGTAAAACTAGTTAGTTGGGCTCGAAGAGTATCCATTTGGAGTTCCATCAGTCTAGCCTGAAGAGTTGAATCATCTTTCGCAAATTCAAGGGCTTGTTTGGCGAGATCCATACTCGGTTGATTAATAGGGGCAATGAAGACTGGGGATTTCTTAGTGATGTTCACGAAGAGATAATGGTTGAGGTTTTCCGGGGTGGTAAGGCTTCGATAGACGCTTTCAGAGACACCGAGGAGGGTAGGCCGTTTGCGTTGTTGATCCTTTCGGCTTTCGAGGATGCCTTGAGCCGTTTCAAGATCAGAGATTCCCGGCATGTTGGGAACCGTAAAGGGAAGTACATTGTCGATGGCTTCACTGAGTTTCTCGAATTTCTTATTCTTGACACCCGTGATGATGATGGCATTACCCACAAGGATGTTCAGGAGTAACACGTCGAGAGTTTCCTCGAAGACCTCGAGGATGTATTCGGTGGATGAAATTCGGCGTTTGGCGACTTGTGACCGTTGATTATGGGCTTCCAATGCATCGTTGATGAGTGGGAGGAAACTTTGGAAAGGTTTGACATCACCACTCCATTTTATGAGGAGGGGTTCATACTGAGCATAGAAGAGGACGTTAAGGCTGTGTAAGACCGCTTGAACTTCAAGTTCTTCGGCATTGCCATCGGCGAGGCCAACGGTGATAAGCCCAATGGGTGCTTCGGACGCGTCTGAGTTTTCTTGAGAGGGAGCTTGGGTTTTATCGTATACGTCATAGTGGAATCGATATTCGCCTGCTCCGATAGTGCGGATTTCTTCGGCTATGGCTTCATGTCCAAATTCGCGGATTGCAGTGAGTAGCCCAGTGAGGAGGGTTTGTTCAAGTTTGACGACGGGTGAAGTGTGGGAGACAAGGGTTTCACCGGATTGGAGGAAAATGAACACAGAGTGCATCGTCATTGTTTTATCGCCCTTTGCCAAAATCCCTTCAGTTTCTTGTAGAGTTAGCGTGTGTTTTAGAGCAAAAAAAGGTTTCCGCAATACTATGGAAGAAACTTCAACTCAATTCAGGTTTCCTGCACTAGTCTTAAATCAAACAAAGACTCAAAACACTTCCAAGTCACCTATTATCGATTAGATGTGACAGTCATGTCTGATGCAGGATTACGAAAAAGTCTCCGTGAATTATCAGAGGTTATCGGTATTTCCGGATTTGAAACCGAAGCACGTGCTCTTATTCAACAAGAAATTGACCCACTTGTAAATGAGGCCTGGGTGGATCCATTGGGAAATCTGTTAGCAATTCGGAAGGGAGCCAAAGAGCACCCCCGGATTCTCTTGGATGCTCATGTGGATGAAATTGGATTCATAGTACGGTATATCCATGATAATGGATTTCTGCGATTAACACCCATTGGTGGATGGGATCCCCGGATTCTTCCTGGCCATCGGGTAATTCTTCGCCCTCATGATACTAAACCGTCGACGCAAGTGTTTGGTGTCATCGGGGCATCTCCACCACATCTTACCACGAGTAAACAACGAGAATCCGTGATAGCAATTGAGGATTTATATGTGGATATTGGAGTGAAATCAGACGAAGCAGTTGAAGCCATGGGAATTCGTATTGGTACTCCATTGACGGTTTGGCAACCTTTCATTGAATTACCGGATGATTCGGTTTCAGGGAAGGCCTTTGATGACCGTGTTGGATGTTTGATTATCGTTGAAGTCTTGAAACGATTGGCTAAAGCCAGTGATCACAAATCAACTGTTGCCGTGAATTTTGCCGTTGGTGAAGAGGTCGGCGGTCGAGGTGCCCGAACTGGCGCATACACCTTGGAACCAGATGTCGCTTTGGCTTTGGAATGTACATCTGCAGGGGATATGCCAGGAATTCCCCCACACAAATCCCCTACTACGCTAGGGAAAGGGGCAGCAGTTACTGTAGCGGATCGAACCTTAATTGTTCATCCTAAAGTGCTAGCGTCCTTAGAGCAAGTGGCTAAGGCTGAGAATATTCCTTTCCAATATAAACAGCCTCTGGGTGGTGGCACAGATGGTGGTCCAATCTCTCAGAGCCGTAAGGGTGTGCCCACAGGTGTTGTGTCCGTACCGTGTCGGTACATCCATTCAGCGATTTCACTACTACGACTTGGTGACATCAAAGCAGCGATAGACCTAGTGTATGGGTTTACTCGCTCATGGAAACCCTAGGAGATGAATGCGTATGGATATTCCAACTGTGGAAGAATTGTTGCGGGGCGAGAATAGTATCTTCTTGGCGACAGCAGAAGCGGATCAACCCCGAGTCCGACCCGTTACCCTTGTTGAAAACGCCGGAAATCTCTATGTATTAACCGGTACAGCTGATGCAAAGGTTTCACAAATCAAAACGAACAACAAAGTCGAAGTTGTACGTCTAATTCGGTTTGAGGACGGAGGGGGATACGTGCGATTTAGTGCCATTGCCAAAGTCATCGATGATGCGAAAATCCGGTCGCTTGTAGCGAAGGCAACATCGTTTTTCTCAAACTATTTCAAGTCAGCTGATGACCCAAAATTCACTTTAGTGCATCTTATTCCCAAGAAGATAGAATATATGAAACCGGGTCAGATGTATCCAGACCCTGTGGAAAAACTTGATTTCACGAAGTAACAGAAATTTTCGTGGTGCAGGGGAACCTATTTCAAGGTGGGTAAATACTGTTGTTTAGTTGGGACTTCATGCGGTTAGAGTGGTTCTGCTACAGAACCGGTGTGGGTACGGTGAAAAAACGCGATGGAGCAAAATAGTATAAGGACAGAGGCTCCGAGCTTGACCTTGCAGCCCTCGATGAAATTGGAAGGTCACTTGATGAAAGTTGAAGGGGAAAAATTTCCCCTTTACAGTGGCTCCGTTGATTATTGGCGAATCCCAGCTGACAAGTGGAGTCAGGTTCTTGAAAGGATTGCTGGAATGGGATTTCGGATTATTTCAACAGCGATTCCCTGGAATGTCCATGAGATAGCTCAGGATCTCTTCGATTTCGGCACCACCGATAAACAACGCGACATTGAAGGTTTTCTTAACTTATGCCGAGAAAGGGGACTCTATGCACTCATCCGTCCAGGTCCTTGTGTAGACGCAGAAATTACTTATTATGGATTTCCGAAACGCATACTCTATGACCCGGAAATTCAAGCATTAAGTGCATATGGAACCAAAGTAATTGTACCCGCAGTACCTGATCCGTTTCCGATGCCAAGCTATGCGAGTGAGAAATTCTATGAAGAGGTTTCCAAATTCTTTGATGTTATTTGCCCTATCATTGCTCGAAATCTAGCTCCAGGGGGACCCATTATCGGGGTTCAGATTGATAATGACTTACCACGCATCTTCATGAATGGCCCATTTAGTGCCGATTATTCTTCACATGCTGTACGCTGGTATCACGAATTTCTAACGAGCAAGTACCCTTCTATCGGAGGATTGAACCGAGCTTATCGGACCCGTTATGCTGAATTTGAAGAAATCGAACCCCCTCGTGCTCTGGCAACAACAGAACGTGAAGCGCTTCCACGGTACATTGATTGGATGGAATACCAAGAATACTACGTTGGTCTAGCCCTAAGCGTTCTTGCGAGTCTCCTTTGGTCTCGGGGTGTTCGAGGCATTCCCACTTACCATAGCACCCGATCAACCATCCCCAGACTACCCTTGAGTGTGAGTCGAACTGAACGAGAGCTCGATTTCCAAGGTGTTGGTCTTTTTCTCGCACGATCCAAATATGATTCAATCCGAAGAGGGGCACTTTACCTCAGCACAGTAAGTCGTTTACCTTACTTATCCGAGAGCGGGATGGGAACATGGCCTTGGGGTCCAGGACTCCAACCAAGCGATCAGCAATTTGCCATGCTGGTCGGGTTGATGTATGGCTTCCGTGGATTCAACACCCATATGCTCGTAGAACGAAACCGATGGCTAGGTAGCCCTATTTCCCCAGCTGGAGAGACCGATGATATTCAATTCACTTTTTTGAAACGACTACTGGAAATCTTGGAATCAACCCAGTTTCATACGCTACAGCGGAATGTCCCTGTCCTCTTGCTCCGTAACCTTGAGTATGAGCGACTTCATCAAATGTGTAATAATTCCAATTGGCTGACACAACTACTTGGGATTCCTGATGACCTATTGCTAAACAATCGGACCTTCAGCTATACAGAAACAATTCAGAAAGCGTACCCAACGTTGTGGGATGGCTTCTATTGGGGATTAACGCGTTCTAAGATACCCTTTGCCATTGGGGATACCGATATGGACCAACCGGCCCTAAGTCCCTATCGAGCCCTCATCATCCCCAGCTTTGATTTCATGTCCGTCGAACTCCAATCGAAGATTATCGAATATGTTGAAAGGGGAGGTACTGCAATCCTTGGTCCTGAACTGCCTTACCTTGGTACAGATATGCGAGGATGCACTGTTTTATCTGAACGGGCAGGTATTCAAACAACCACCACGCGGCGACCCCTGGTTGGACTTCATGATCCCTTTTCCTTCAAAGATGACAAGGTTCGAGTCGGAAATCGGACAGCTGGTGAAATCAAGTCATTGGGAAAGGGGAAAATCGTCTATTTAGGAATCACTTTGCCACCGACTTCAAATCGTGATGATGCGATTGAAGCCGAGACTGTGATGACCAAATCATTGAAGCACCTGAAACTTTCTGTTGTGGGTGATGCACAGAATCCATCAGTTGATGAGATTCATTGGGGTGTTCGTGCACCCAACGTGATTTTCCAGGTGAATGCAACAAATCAACCACAATCTGTGACATTGAAAATCGCCAAGCGGGCAGTTATTCGAGATTTATGGACCGGTGAACAATTACCCCAAAAAGGTCCACAGGAAATCGAATTGAAAGCCCATGAGTTTCGTATCTTTGAGGTGGTGCGATGAGACGTCTCAACGAGAATTATGAGTTTGTTGCCTTTGATACTTCACACTGGTTCAATTTATTCTCCACTCTCCCGCAATTCACCGGTGATCGAGGAATTCTCTTCTTGTTATATCAGGGATCAGAAATCCTTCAGGCGTATCATTCGTTACAAGGGTCACGACCTGATCTAACCGGTCCATTTTCTTCACCCCCAATTGTTATCGAACAAATGCAACAGCGTGAAGACGTTGACGCTGTGTTCTTGGTTGAACAGGGACTTGTTGTTTACCTCATCGCAAAGATGCAAGCTGCCTTTACTCCGGAAATGGATATCATCCAGTATCTTGAACTTGCCCAAACCAGCCTGGAAGAGGAATTTGAACGCCGGTTTCATGTCTGGCCTAAGGAATTCTGGAACAAGGGTTTATTCAACCTGTTCCAACGCACCCGGGCATTGCTAGACGAGTTACCTCCAGATCACATTTGTATTCTCACGGTATTTGAGGAAAACACGATTTGGGCTAGTCTCATCATTCAAGGCGTCGATGGTCAAGTCCGCCGAATCACAACCACGAAAGCCTTAGAACCGTTAGGAATTACAATCAGTGATTGGCAAACCGATTACTCGAAACTTCTTGAGGTTGTCGCCCAGAAAATGGGAACACCAACCTTGGGCGTGTTCACTGATGACGAAACACTACGATTTCTCATGCGCAGTGAAGCACCCTTGAAGTTCATTCAACAAGCCCGACGAACAAACCAAATCATCGTTGAGCCGATTCCCAGCCGAATTCGTAACCGCCTTGGATGAACCAATTATTTCGTTCGTCGCTGTTTTACATAAAGCCCAAGGATAAGAATGAGGGCAACTATTGTCACCCCGGCAATGAGGAGTCCCTGTTCAAGAGTCAACCCCCAAGGAGTAACGGGCGGATCTCCCAGTTCGACTTGTAAGGAGAAGTTCCCAGGATAAGCGTCATCAATTACTGGTTGTGGTGCCGTGTTATTGCAGAGCCCTGCAAATGCGGGGAATGCAGGAAATACGACTGACGAGATGTAATTACGACTAAGAGGAGAAGCAAAGGCGAAAGCCTCTTCCATGGTGACTTCACCATCAGTGTCACTATCTGCTGAACCATTCACTAAGGCATTGGTCAAGTAATGGTTGAAGATCTCACCAATAATAGGCAATCCTTCAGATGGGATCCCCGCCCATCCATATTCATCGGCTTCAACAGAAGCCATATGAATGTGGGGTACAGGGTCATCGTACAGGGGTTCCAGCATCAGTGCCGCTGTGCACGCCGCAACCACTAAGAGCTTCTCTTGGCTGGCAAGCTGTTTCCAGTTAGTTGGGAACCAAGATTGCCAATTGACATCATTTAGGAGGTAATTGCCATGGGCGAATACAAAGAACAGAATTACATCATTGGCATCAGCATTCTGAGCTAGAAACTGAAGCGCGGCTTGACCTGTCTGTTGGGTAATTAATCCTTGATAGATAAGGATGTGATCGGATTGCCATCCAATGGCATGAAGGGTGCTATTCCACTTCCGTGTATCACTGTAATTGGTATCTAAATCTGAACCTGATGGATAGAAGTTCATTTCCATGAGGACAGCCCATCCTTCCCGTGGATTGCTGGGAGGTTGTAACCCTATAAGGGTGGGATTGAATACAACCCAAGATGTGAGGTTCAGGGCACTCACTAGGAGAGAAAAGAAAAGGACCAATCGAATGGTTTGACGAATTGATCGGTTCACAAGGAAATCTCAGGTCTTAGACCTCTTGAAGTTTACCATTAGGCACCAAAATCCTGTTGGTGTTAATGAAAAAAAAGAGGGGAACTGCCCGCAGTTCGACCCATTAGAATCGATCATAGTTTTTCGAGACAGAGATGAACAAGACGATTGTCTTTGTTTTGTAATGTCCCGAGGATTTTCCCCTTACGTTGGGCAGTTCCTTTGCCTTTCTCAATATCCAAATGCTGACTCAGGTGCTGAACTTCTTGAAGTAAACGAGAACGAAGTGATGCCACTTTCTTTGGTT